>JAACDL010000189.1 GCA_009936765.1 Methanobacteriota archaeon | reverse complement strand
ATTGGACTTGGTGCATGGGACTTAATCGGAATGTTTGGTGGAATACCGGTATTCTCTTGGATTCTGTTTGGATTCGTAACACGTAACAAACGCTGTTCTCGCTATGAAGAACAGTTGGAAGAAGCACAATCTAGAGATGAATTAGAACAAGTCGCTCTGAAGTGGGAATATAGCCTAATGCTCAGGCTACTAGGTCCGCACCAAGGTATTCGCTTGGAGCGAATTCGCTCAGAGTTAGATGACAAGTTCGAGAATGCTGAGAATCTGATGGCTGCTGAAGAGTTTGAGCCAATGACTGAAGTCGACCAAACTCCAATCGTTGAAGCTCAACAGAAAGTAATCCCTGAGATTGGCTCTGGACCATCAATCAGTGCTGAGGCTGACCAAATTGATGAGAATGGTTACTCATGGCTAATGCATGAAGGCAAGCAATGGTATCGCACCAATAGCGAATCGCATTGGTTTGAATTTGAGAATTAGAACGCTCCAGGAGGAGGAGGTAATGTCGGTGCAGAAGGCACTGCAGAATACTGATTTGCCACAGGTTGGTATCTTGGATCAATGAATGTTGATTGCTCCGCCTTAGGAGGTTTATTTCCTCTAAAGAGAAGAATTGCTAGCAATATTGTAATCACTATTCCAAATCCAATGTATGCGATCTGAGTTTTGGAAATATCTATTGATGATTTTGCCTCTGCATCATCATCTTTCTCTTCAATAACTGGTTCCGGAGGATGCCATACTTCGTAGGAAATATACCAAGTGACGTAGATGTCTTGGACATCATCTGAAATTATCGCACTTATGAGCCATGGTCCGATAAAACCGGTATGATTGCAGAGAGTTAGGCCAAAATCTGCTGTTTGGTTATCTTCGCAATTCCATGCTTCCTCAAAGAAGAAATCTCCCGTTCCTACTTCTGTACCGTTTCTCATCCATATTATTGAGAGGTTCAAATTATCTTTCTCTTCTTGTGTCAAATCGATTACTACTGACAAATCTAGATTATCAGAGGTTGCATTAAGCAAGATATTAGTTTGATTAGGTGCCCAAGAGATGTATGACAGACGATCTATTACTTCGTCAATATCACCATCACAATCATCGTCCACTCCATTCCAAAACTCATCTTGATTTGGATTGATTAAGGGGTCGGAGTCATCACATTCTTGGAACCAGCGAAAGCCATCAGAATCATTGTCTAAATCGGGAACTAGAGGGTCTGTCAGAGTTTGAAGAACTTCTTCACCGTCTTCCAGACCATCACCGTCTGAGTCTTTGTCCAATGGATTTGTAGAGAGGTTGTTGTATTCTGTACCATCATTCAAACCATCTGCATCTGAATCTGCATTAAATGGATCTGTGGTCAAGTTGTTGAATTCCAATAAATCGAGCAGTCCGTCATTATCTGAATCCTGACCGACGAAGTCCTCATCTATGCCATCACGGCAATTATTGTCTATTCCATCTAATAATTCAGGCGCATCAGGGTTTATCGAGGGGTCTGAATCATTACAATCTTGGAACCAGTACCAACCATCAACATCTGAGTCATTATCCTTGACAAGAGGATTGGTGAAGTGGATTAATATCTCATCCCCATCACTTAGTTGGTCGCCATCAGTGTCATAATTTGATAGATTAGTATCGTGTAAATGGTATTCAGAATAATCAGACAAATTATCCGCATCAGTATCTGTTGAATTGAATCCCTCATCCCATAAGTTATCACAGTCATCATCAATTCCATTGAGTAATTCGGGTGCGAATGGGTAAATTTGGTCATTGGTGTCATTGCAGTCTTGGAACCAATAGTAAGAATCCGCATCTTCATCTGCATCAGCTACAAGTGGATTCGTTAGATAATGCAGTACTTCCAAACCGTCAGTTAATCCATCACCATCAGTATCATTATTGAATGGGTCAGTATTGTTGATGTTCACTTCAACACCATCGTTTAGGAAATCATCATCTGTATCTGCATCTGTCGCATTAGTACCGGTTGTGAATAACTCAACATAGTCGCTTAATCCATCACCATCAGTGTCTGCATTGTTAGGATTTGTACCATAGAGATCTGTTTCATTGGAATCGGTAATCCCATCTCCATCACTATCAAGGTCAATCTCAGTTCCATGAACTATCAATTCCCAATGATTCCATATTCCAACATCTTGGTTACCATCATCATAGACTTCCAAAGTCCAAGTTCCTGCAGATACTTCTCCCCAGTGCTGAACACTACTGAATAGCCACTCATTGTAGTCATTATTGCTGTCTCGGTTTGCGAAATAATTTACCAACTCAGATTCTGTTCCATCTGGAGAAATTAGAGTTACATCTAGGTCACTTCGATAGGTGTGGTCTGCATCAAATAGAATCTCAACAGATTCTACAATTAGAGATTCAGAAATCGTATGAGATGAAGTCACAGGATTATTTGGGTCATTATCTGGAATTGTCTGTGCAACTGAGATCTGCCCACTACTTACATTCACTTCTGGGCCCAAAGTAGTCCATGTTTTTGAGAGATTTACAGCATGACCCGCATCAACTACACCGAATCCATACTTGTGGTTGAAATCATAACCTCCGCCGTTAGTATTCCAGCCCGTATCAGTTGGATTATTGGTTCTAGCACTCTCGATTAGAATTTGTTGAACATCTCTCCAGGTAAGGTTAGAGTTAGCTTCCAGCATCAAAGCCACGACACCAGACACGAGCGGAGTAGCGCTTGATGTACCTCCGAAACTACTTGTGTAATCATTACTGGTGTAGCCACTATTGCCTTCCAAGTCGGTAGTGGTAATGCCGACTCCACTACCATCAGAAGAAGGAGATGAAATCAGTACATTAGCTCCCGGTTCTCCATAATTTGTCTGTTCTCCGAGATGGTCAACTGCGGTTACTGAAATTGTGAAGCGACTGTTAGCATAAGCATCCAAGTTTGAATCATCATCATTGCCTAGTCCATTACCTGCAGCCCAAGTGATGATATTTCCTAGTCCATTTCTTCCGTTGTAAGCATCATCCTCGAATGCTGCCAGCATCAATGGCCCTGCAGTACCAAGAATCTCTCCATTGTCTGAAGGGCCCCAACTATTGCTGTAGATATCGATTTGATTGTTTAGGTGAGACAGAGTATTGGCCTCATCACTGTCAGAGTTTCCACATGCGATTAACATCAAACCTGCAAGAGAAGCATCCGGAGCAGCACCGCTTACCCCGATTCCGTTATTGCCAGTTGCTGCAGCAACACCGGCAGCTGCTGTGCCATGAGCATCTGAACTATCTGGAGTTGGGTCTCCATCATTGTTACAATAATCATAATCTAAGGAAGACTCGTAATTTGCAGATAGGTCTGCATGATCCCATTCAAGACCATCATCTACAATTCCAATTACTACACCTGTTCCACGAACCTCATCCCAAGCACCTGTAATGTTCACATCTTCTCCAGCGACTCCATTTTCTTGCCCCGTGTTGACTAGATGCCATTGATTAGAGAAATATGGGTCATTAGGTGTCCATTTAGGAGTATTTTGACTCTTCACTAATGGGTAAGCAACTTCGATAACACCTTTTGCTTGCAAATCGAAGAAATGCTTCAATGCATGATCGGGATCGATTTCAACATACCACGTATTCGCAAGAATGCCAGTTGGTTCACCTAGAGCCTGAGAACTTACAACAACCCATTTATTGGTTGATTCTAACTCACCTTCTGAATATTGTGAGAGGTCACTTACTCGGGCAAATGCGGCTCTAATTGCGGTAGAAAAAGAATATGTCAACGGAGCATCTTCAGATGAATCACTCAAAGGAGCACCATTGTAAATTGGCTCTGATAAATCAGCACTAGAGACAGGAGCAATGCTGCTCAGAAGAAGAACAAGAACTAGGCAAGCGCTTCTCATAAACTGTTGAGAAGTTCCAAGCGTATTATTCATACGCATCTTCTCAACCATGTAACTAGTCTCTCAAAGAAGTATATCAAACCCTGTTT
>JAACDL010000188.1 GCA_009936765.1 Methanobacteriota archaeon | reverse complement strand
CTGCTTAACATTGTCCAAATCATATGATACAGATAGTTCTACACCTTCTGTGACATTCGTTCCATCATGTATTGCCCACCACGACCAAGTTTCTGATGACCAAGGTAAGTCAATAATAGCTACAGCCGCTCCATTCCCATTATTGGTTATTTCAACAGAAATCAATTGCGGAATTCCAGGTTTCAATGAATTTGGAGCATCCATTAATTGTATTGTCAAATTATCTTGCGAGTCTACCCTTAAACCCTGCCATCCATTTCCGGTAATCAATTCACCTGAACGCATTGATAGGGCCTTTGGGGAGATCAACGGCGACAAATCATTTGCTTGTGCATTATCTGGGGCTGTTATACGAACAGTGTAAGTGGATGATGAGCCAGGTGATATTGCTAAGTCAGGTGAATTAAGTAGTTCTACCACCCATCCGTTAATTTCGGTATAGTTTATCTGAGGCTTGAATATGTCAATTCTACTTGCATTATTCCAAATTCGGAAATCCACATCTCTTGATTGCCCAGCATCAATTAGATTGTCACCTTGAGTCATTGGCTCGATTGATATTTCAGCATCACTTATCATTGCCGCTGCAATTTCAATCGATTTAACATCTGATCTTCTCGAATCATTTGAACTGGTTGCTGTGAGCCATACTTCGGCAGTTACATCCGGTTCAACTCCTTCAGGGATAGTTGCAGTTAACCAGATATTGACGGGAGTATCTACTCTAACGAGGATATCTGATGTTTGATTCCATGCAAATACAAAACTCCAACCATTTGGAACATTCTTGTCCTCAATCGACAACGAGAATACATCTGTAGCCTCGCCTATGTTTTGTATCTCAACTGGGAATGAACATGTACTACCTGGTGTACATCTTGGCGTTATTTCTGGAATGATAATTTCTGGCATTCTGTCAGGTAGGACTTTGATCACTGTAGTTACACCATCTTCAACTGTGGAATGTCGGTTTGATGTGACATTTACAGTTACAGGAATATTGCCTTGACTTGCGTTTTCATCTACCATCACTCGGAGATCAATTACTCTCGACTCCCCCGGTAGTAACTCGATGCCTGATGTCCCCAGACTGACTCCATTTGGATTAGAGAAGAAATAGCTCCAGCCAGTTGGTACCCCATCTGCAGTTGGTGTGTATCTTGCAGAAATATTACCGCTATTGGTTACTTCCAATCTAGTTGTGGACCAATCTCCAGGAAGTCCACCCAAGGCGTTTACTCCCGCTAAACTAACTTGATATTCATTGATTCGAGCTGCCTGATCATAGATGATAACCATGTCATCAATCCAAAATCCAATGTCATCTCCAACCGCATCTGTAGTGAAGGTAAATCTCAATTGAGTAGATGAATGAAAGTGTGAATTATCCACTGGTATCAATGGCGAGTTTTTACCATTATATGCTGCTGAGAATGTTTGCCAATTAATTCCATCTTGGAAATTATTGTCCACTGTACTCTGCATGGTAAATGTCTCATCCCAGATACCGGTGTCATCTTTGATGTAACCTTTCATTTGGTCTCCAGCGCCAGCACCTCCTGTGTAGAAGAATGAGTACCCTATCGCCGCATTATGCCCATTTACATCGTCAGCAACATTGAACACAGGACTGGTTAATGTCGATGTTGTTGAACTCGAATAAGTTGAAAATTGACCATTTCCTACATGGAATGAATTTGACTGTGAGATATATGCATCTGAATTGACTTTCCAATCTCCACTTATTGTCCACTGACTCATGTCAACACAGTTATCGTAAAGGTAGGCAATAGTAAGATGTCTAGAATGTTGGTTATTTGACTGATCATCATCTCCATTTGTATTTGAGACTGCAATTTGGAGTGTGTGATTTCCAGTATAATGCGGAGTCCAAAGTATGTCCAGTGATGCTGAAGATGAACCGGGTATCGGACTTAATCCACTAGATGTATTCAATAACTCAAACCTGGTATATTCGTTGTGCAGGACAAATACATCAACGTCAACAAATCCAGATTGAACAGTTCCTAAATTCTCAATCACTATATTGATATTCATCTCGACACCAATCACTCCATCGGTAACATAGAGGTTTTCTGGCTTATTGAAACTGGTAATTGGGTAGTTAGATGAGAACATTTGATACAATGACTGATTTACAGAATCAGGATATGTGATGGAGATATCGGTTATGTCCAAGTCAATATTAACTGCACGAGACGTTGCTGCATTTGCCATCGGCATTAAAGATGGTAAAAGTAGGGCGATTAGAATAATCGGGACGATTCGTCTCATGGGCCTCATACTGCCACAATAATGCAAGCAATATGACACCTTCGCTATTCTTCTTCTAATGCTTCCTTTGCAGATTCTAGTTTGACTTCCAGTTTCTTTTGCTTAGCCCTAGCAGCGAAATATACGGTGAATGACGGAACTAATACCATACTGAAACATCCTATTACGGCAGCTAAGGACCACATAAATTCAGTGGCAGCATCGACTTCAAACTGTTCGACTGAAGTTAATTCTTCGTTGACTTGGGTCAAAGATACAGATGGGCTAACCGTTCTATTACCATTCTCGATAACAGTGATTCTTATTGCAGAACTTTCAAAATTGGTTGAGATGATTTTACTGGATTTATCTTCTGCTTCATCCTGAGAGTCGGCGTAGATTGAACCTTTTCCCCTAAGAGCGGGGTCCGGGTCAGTTAATGAGATGATGGATGCATATCCATCACTGGAGTTCACAGTATGTTCAATACTCTTGGAACAATATTCAGAACAAGAGAAATCTTCAGCATCTGTGTCACCTAAGTCTGGGTGGCTGTAAAATCCTTCTTCATTGGATATTGAAATTGTTGATCCAGATGAGAGTCCGGTGCCTGTTAGATTTATCCAAGTGAGATTACTAGTGTCCAAGTTAGCATCCCATGTCCATGTTGTAGTATTAGCATCCGAATCATGTAATCGTTCAACATCTTCCAAGGCCACTACAGACTCGTTAGATTCAGCACTGTAAACGTATACTTCGCTATCAATGGTGGCTCCATAAACGGCGTACGCTAGCAGTAATATCAGTGTCAAACCCATTCCGATTAGGGTACGCAATAGGTTCGGGTTTTGGGCCAAGGCTTTGCGCATATTGCATCCCAAAAGGGAGTACTTCATGAACCCTACGAGACTAGGCCCGCAGTAGCCCCTTCAGGACCTCGTTATTTTGGTGCCAGAACAGTGCCTTTGATATAGGGGAGTTAGGTCGGCAGGTTGCTTGGTGCTACGATGACGACGTTTTACGATGTCCCTGCTGACCTACTGAATCCAGCTCTTGCTGATAAGTTATCCTCTGTCGATAAGATTTCACGCCCTCAGTGGGCCGATTTCGTCAAGACGGGTATTCATCGAGAGAGGCCTCCTACCCAAGAAAATTGGTGGGAATTACGCTGCGCTGCACTACTGCGCAAGGTCGCCCGCGAAGGACCAATCGGTGTCAATTCACTTGCTCAAGCGTATGGTGGAAAGAAGGACAACGGGTCCAACCCTCACACTCCTGCTATGGGCAGCCGTCACATTATACGTACGGCTTTGCAACAATTATCTGATGCAGGCCTTGTTGAAATGAAAGAAACCAAGACAGTTCAGTCTGTTGATGGTGACCAAAAGTTATACTCTGGAAGAACTCTTACATCTGCTGGACAGAAGATGCTAGATGAAGTTGCACATTCTATACGTGCACAGGTCGAGGAAGCATATCCTGGACTTGCTAAATACTGATTGGAAGTGAAAGGACGTGGCAACAATGACAACCGCCGCTGATGATGAATTGGCCAACTTACGTGCTCAACGTATGGCGCAAATTCAGACTCAGTTGGAAGAACAAGCAGCAGCCCAGGCTGATGCTGAACTTGAGCAACAGACTCAAGCGGCAGCGGTTGCCGAGTTAGACAATTCGATGACGACGATCCTTACTCCAGATGCTCGCTCAAGATTGGCTAGTCTAAATCTAGTAAACCCTGAAATGACAGTTAGAGTCAAGACCCACTTGGCAAAGTTAGCTGGAGAGAACAGGATTGCAATTCCTGTAAATGATCAACAACTCAAGCGAATCCTCGCAGGTCTTTCTGAAGGCCGAAGAGAGACAAGCATCCGTAGAATCTGAGGTGAAAAAATGTCACGTAACAAGCCAGCCGCAAAGAAAATCCGCTTACTCAAAGTGGGTAAGCAGAACCGTCGTGTCCCAGTTTGGGTCATGCTCAAGACAGCTCGTAACACAGTATCTCATCCAAAGCGCCACCACTGGAGGCGCAGTAAATTACAGAGGTGATTATGAATGGCACGTGGAGCAGTTAGCGAACTAGTAGTTCCTTTGAGGAACGCATGGAACATTACCCGATACAAGAGGGCACCTAGAGCAATTCAAATCATCAAGAATGAGGTAGTAAAGCACCTGAAAGTTCGTGAAGATGAAGAAGTTTGGATTGACCCGGCAGTTAACGAAGCAATTTGGTCTCGTGGTATCGAGAACCCGCCTCGTAAGATACGCCTACAAGTTACTCGTCACGACGAGCCAGACATACCAATTGAAGTCAAATTAATGGAGGAGTGAAAATGGGTAATATACGTCCAAGTTTTATCAAAATTCGTGCAATTATTCTTTGTGAAGAACACGGTGAAAAGTTCACTAATGACTTCGATCATAACAAGAAAATGGTTCAAGAATTAACCGATGTTGGAAGTTCAAAGAAATTACGTAATTGGATTGCAGGCTACGTAACTCGTTACCGCCAGCGCCGTACTGACTGAGTGATTTCAATGGCGATTAGAGTCGCCTGGGAGAGAACTCCTGTCAGTGTCCATGGTAGTAAGAGTGAATTACAAATGCTAATTCAACACTTGAGAGACAATCATAGTTTCCGTAAGCATTCAATTGTAATGCCAGATAGAGAGAATGACGAAGAAGCAGTCTTTTTCCTCTACGCTCCTTGTGATCCAAGATGGATTTCGGAGGCCATCTAATGGGAGACCGCTTAGATGTCCCACTTCCGAATTCAATTTACGAATTGGACATCGTATTAGTTGGAATAAATCACCCTGGCAATTTGGGTGCAGTGTGCCGAGCTATGTTGAATCATGGCTTTGCTAAGTTATCGCTGGTTAATCCGAAATGCTCGGTAGATGATGAAGAGGCACGAAATCGCGCTAAACATTCAGGTAGGATCTTAGATGATGCAACGATTTACAGTTCTCTAAAAGATGCTATTTCAGAAGCCTCATTGGTTGTTGGGACTAGTGGTAAAAGAG
>JAACDL010000187.1 GCA_009936765.1 Methanobacteriota archaeon | reverse complement strand
GTTGAATCGAGTTGGCAGTATTCGCTTGGGAACATGACATCGTGCTTGTTCCAATTCAGAGAAGTGTCTAGGAATGCTGAACTACCATCACTGAAGTACTGAGGGAAGTATAGCCCTCCACTAGGTACTGAGAATGCACGCATCTCTTTGTGAGGCTTGTTAACATCATAATACGCAGGGAGGTTTGTGAAGTTTAGATCGACTTCTTCTGCACCAGGGTTTGAATTACGGCCTGCGAATTGGAAATTGTAGTAATTCAGTCCGTCCACACTAATTTGGCCTCCTGCATTCTGTGTCTGGTGCCAGAAATTCGAAACCACTAGGCTAGCCCATTCTCCACTTCCGAATGCTGAGGAAATAGGACCTACTACTTCGACTTGCCAAGAGCGGTCATAGAATGGTTCAGTCATTCGATTATAGCACCATTTCCAGTCATCTTCAGATTCATCGTAAAGTATTGCATAGAACTTGTCTATCTTACCGTCTCCTCCAATGTAAGGAAACCAAGACATTGAGATGATATCTCCATTTGTTGCCTGTACAATACTACCTTCTCCTAATCCTTCTTGGCCAGGGTTTGTTGGTACTGCTGTAATGCATTGGCCAATTTCAGGTAGTGCTTCTGGAATATATGTGTCCCATTCATGGCCTCTATCCTTTGACCATACAGGATATTCTCCTCCGATATTGAGGATGTCTCCGTCGATAGTAGTAGCAAGATAATGTTCACAACAATTGCCACCGTAATCCTTGTTGAATACAGCCCATGAGGTGGTAGTGCTCTCATTTAGATTCAAATCGATTGTAGTAAATTCCCAAGGAGATATTGCAGGAACCTTGTCAATCATTTCGTAATCTTCCCAAATTGGAGTAATTTCTTCATCTGCAACTAAGGTTTCTTCAGCTCCACCAAAACAACCAGCTAAAACGGTTGTTAGTGCGAGTAAAACAGCCATTACAACTCTCATTTTCAAGACCTCGATACAGTAAACCAGATGGTGGCTCCATCAACTTCGAAGGAGTCTCCTTCGCCTTCACCTGAATTGAAATTAGCGCTACTTGCTCGTGTTTCACTGATGATCCATTCCTTGTCAGGAGTGAATAATTCAGGTGAATCCTTCATCCAAACATTGAGAGCAATTGTATCTTCAATTGCTAGATTCATATCCTTGCGTGATGCCTGAATTCTTCTTGTAATATCACGTGCTAGCCCCTTTGAAAGTAGTTCAGGACTATCACTCATATCCAGTACTAGAGATACTGAACTATCTGCGATTTGAACAGTTTGTGCAGCATACCCTTCACGCTCAACACGTCTCAATTCAATGTCGTCTGCACCTATTTCATAGCCTGCAATCACTAGGTTTCCTGCTTCAATACTGGCTAGCATTGCTTGACTCTCTCCGTCTTCAATTCCTTGAAGAACAGCAGGAAGGTCTTGCCTACACTTTGCTCCAAGAGTTCTACGGTTTGGTACAACTTCAACACGTTGGAATCGGTCGAGGTCTTTTTCTAACGATATGATTTCAACATTCAATTCTTCAGCAAGAATTTCATGGAAAGCGGATAAGTCTGGGCCGCTAACAATCCATCCTTCAGCGCATGGTAGACGTTGCCTACGGTCTGCATCAACTCTGATTCTACGGCCGGTTTCCGCTAACTCACGTACTAGTGCCATTGTTTCAATAATCTCTTTGTCTACTTCATCCGCCTCTGGCCAATCAGCTAAGTGTACAGATACTCCTTCCAAATTACGGTGAATTGTATCGGACATGAACGGAGATACTGGAGCCATCAGTTTGCATACAGTAACCAATACTTTGTGCAGTGTGTGTTGACAAGCTAGTTTGTCATCGCTATCCGCTTCATCCCATAGGCGTCTGCGTGAGCGTCGAACATACCAATTAGAAACATCGTTGACTACAAATTCTTCGATGTCTCTACATGCCTTGTGGAAATCCCATTCCTCGAATTGCTTTGTTGTACCTTCTACAACTTCTGCAAGTCTGGAAAGAACCCAATCATCGAGAGGTGTAGTGTTACCTTTGGGTGAAGTTGCAGGGTCGAATCCATCTAATGCTGCATAATCTGCATGGAATCTGTGTACATTCCAAAGGGTTAGGAACATCTTGCCGTAAGTTTCTCTCACACCATTAGGGTCGAATTTCATTGGATTCCATGGCGCACCAGCAGTAACCATGTACCATCGTGTAGCATCAGCGCCTTCTCTGTTGAAATGGTCCCAAGGATCTACGATGTTACCTTTTGATTTGGACATCTTCTTTCCTTCTGCATCTAGAATCAATCCAAGAGATAGGCATCTCTTGTAACAAATTGAATCGAAAACTGTTGTACTAACTGCTAGTAATGTGTAGAACCCACCTCTTGTTTGGTCAACTCCTTCACAAATGTAGTCAATCGGGAAGTTATTCTCGAACTTTCCTTCTTCACCGAATGGGTGATGCCATTGAGCGAATGATGCGCATCCTGAATCGAACCAGCAGTCCATTACGAAAGGTTCTCTCTTCATGTCACCATTACACTCAGAACAGACTAGTATTGTGTCATCAACAAATGGCCTGTGTAAGTCTTCAGCAACCGGACTTCCTTCCTTAGCCATGCTAGCCATTTCTTCGGTTGAGCCCACGCAATGTTGGTGGCCACATTCATTACAAACCCAAACAGGCAGAGGTGTTCCCCAGTACCTTTCCCGACTGATTGCCCAATCCTTGACATTACGAAGCCATTCTCCGAAACGACCTTCGCCTACCCAATCTGGTGCCCATTCAACTTCTGAGTTGAACTCAAGAAGCATTTCTTTGACAGCAGTCATACGAACGAACCATGAGTCCATTGCATAGTAGAGTAATGGATGGCCAGTTCTCCAACAGTGTGGATAATCGTGGAGATACATCTTTTCTCTGTATAATAATCCGGCATCATGCATCAATTCAATGACAGTTGTATCACAATCTTTGACGTAGCGCCCATCAAGTGAGGGGTGTGTTCCGCTTAGGAATGCTCCATCCATGCCTACAGTATGTTGGGCAGGTAATCCCACTTCCATTCCGAGGTTGTAATCGTCTTCACCATACATCACTGCAGTGTGAACAACACCAGTTCCATCAGTTGTAGTGACCCAGTCAGCACCAATGACAGTCCAAGCAGTTTCTGAACCATCACGGTCTACTGCATCAGGGAACAATGGTTCGTATGAACGACCGATCAAGTCGCTACCTGGGAATGTTTCAATCTCTTCACAATGGTGTCGAATGACTTCTTTGAACAGATCTTTAGCGAGAATTAATTCTTCTCCAACCTTTGCTCCTCCATGACCTTCCCAATTTTCAGGGTCCGCTGTAACTCTAACTCTTACATATTCAACATCCGGTCCCACTGCAAG
>JAACDL010000186.1 GCA_009936765.1 Methanobacteriota archaeon | reverse complement strand
TCGCGACTTGATATGATTGCTCATGAAGCATTAACGCCCGAAGCGGAAAGATTGTCCGAAAGATTTCCTGATGCCAAAATTCTACTTCACGGTGACGACGAACTTCCAGATGCTGATTGGCCAATGCCCTCTCCGGAGGCATTAGAATGTCTAGACCGTGCTGCGATTTTACTTTCTAAGCGCGGTGTTGATGCCGCTGCCGGTGACCCTGACCGTCGCTTAGAACATATTCTGAAAGCCTCTGATGAGTTACGTACATCTTTCATTACAATCGAAGGGAGACTTGTCGAATGGGTTGGTCTTTTCCTTCCAGAAGCAAGATTCGAAAGAGATAGAAGTGGATTGGCTAGAAAGGTAATTGATTCTTCAAGTTTAGAAGATTTAGCAAGTACACTCGAAATTGGAATGCCACCAGTAGGGCCTACTGATTCTGAGTGGGCTAGCCTTCATGACTGGGCAACTAGCGTTTGGGAAATCAAAAACCGTCTCGAAAAGATGGAGGATGTAGTAAGGGAACTTGCCTCACAGCACCTGCCATCACTATCAGCGCTACTTGGCCCGATCTTGGCTGCAAGACTCTGTGTTGAAGCACATGGTCGTGCTCGCCTAGCAAGACTACCTGCTGGAACAATGCAGATTCTAGGGGCTGAAAAGGCGTTCTTCAATCATCTGAAAACTGGAGCGCCGTCGCCTAAACACGGACATATTTTCATGCACCCATGGATTTCTCGCTCACCTCGTTGGGTACGAGGTAAAATCGCTAGAACTGTTGCTGCTAAAGCAACAATTGCAGTAAGGTGTGATGCCTATGGCGGTAAGTTATGGAGTCAAGAAGCATTAGATGCTGTAGCAGATAGAGTGGAAACTATTCGCAGTGAAAACTCAACTCCTCCACAAAGGTGATCATGATGGGCAAAAAGCGTCGCCTATCATGGGCCGTCATGATTGATGGTAGATCGATTTGGACGCGTAATGCTGTTCTCAAGCACTCTCAATACGGTGAATCACTTCGTAGATTCAAAGGTACTGAATATCGAAGATGGGACCCTACAAGGTCGAAATTAGGGGCCGCATTGTCAAGAGCAAGGCGAACACAATACGATTTGCTACCCGAAGAAGGTGACACCTGCCTGTATCTGGGAGCAGGACATGGAACTTCCCTTTCCCACATCCACGACCAAGTTTGTGGAGCTGACAATCAAAAAGGTGGCAGAATTATTGCAGTCGACCTATCTCCTCGTTGCCTGAGAGATTTAGTGCACTTATCGAAAATACGACCAGGCCTAGTTCCAGTATTAGGTGATGCTAGAAAGCATTCAGCATGGGGAGTAATGGTCTCGACCAAGGTTGATTGGCTACTACAAGACGTTAGTCAAGCCGGACAAGCAGAGATATTCATCAAATCAGTGAAGAGATTCCTAAAACCTGGCGGCAAGGGTTTACTATCACTGAAGGCAGCATCTGAAAGATTTACAGATACCAATGAAAGAGAAGTATTCAATCAAATCAGAGAGCAGTTAGAAGATGCAGGACTAACCGTTCAAGAACAAATTGACCTACATGGGTTAGAAGACAATCATTGTCTATACTACATTACCAAGTAAGGTAATCACATATCTTCGACTCTAGGTGCAAGGAAGTACTCTACGTGCCCTGCTCCATCTTCGAAGTCGAATGTCAACTTTAGTGGGAAGTTCTCACCGAATCTTAGGTTGACATTTTCAATTCCTTGGAATACCTTAGCCATTGGTGTTAGGTATGTAAGAGAATATTGCGAACGTGCTGCTTCTTTGCAGTCGATTGCTAACAACTCATCCTTAGAGAATTCAACATTCACTTCATCTGTTGAACCTTTTACGTTGACAGCAAAACTGGAATCTGTTAAAGAGAAGTGAACCAAGTCCCCTGCCATTTTTGCTGCTCTAAGAGCTTGTGCAAGTTCAGAACCCGCAATAGTTACTCCACAAGGAAGTTCCAGGGATGGAACATTAGGTGGGTTTAGAGTAGTATTGTCAAGAGGTCTGACGTTCAAATCGATTCGTCCGATTTTGATAGTAGCCTGTCCTGATTGATCGTTGTATGCAAGTTCGACCATATCGCCGGCCCCTGCAATTGCTACAATCTCTTTCAGTTTCCTCATTTCGAGACCTAACTTTGTCTCATCTACTTCCCAGCCTTCAAAGGCCGCACTATCGACCTCCATCTTGATCATGGCTACGTGTGAAGGGTCAACAACCCTTACAGATAATCCATCTTCTCCGAAGTCTAGTCTTGCCTCCTCAACGACGACCCCAAGTGTATCTACTATGGTTCGCATGAGTTCTTGACGGGCTGTGACGTTCAACATGAGAGCACCCCTATACATTGTTTGCTTCTTTGGAGGCTTATGAACCTTCTAATTGAGAAGGGGGTTAAAACGCGCGCCTTTGGGGTAGATTTGGAATTTCGCATAAAATTGAGATGGTTTCATCAAGGGGTGCGGGATGGCAGGGATATGGCAGATGTAGAACCGCTGCTCAAGGAAGACGGCACGCCCTTCAAAGTGGCAGTATTGATTCCAACAATCAATAATGCTGACGAACTAGACATCGTATTGGGCAGATTGGCTAAGCAGACTTACACAGACTTTGAAATTGTCATATCAGATTCGAAGTCTAAAGACCATACGAAGGAAGTATGTGACAAATACGGAGTCACTTGGATTGATGACCCGTCCCGAAACCGTGCTAATGCTTGCAATTACGCATTAGAAAGGATGGACCACGACCTTGTTTTATTCACTGATGACGATACAATTCCACCCTTAGATTGGGTTGAAAAATTAGTCCGATGGTTCGACAACCCAGAAGTTGGGGCAGTAGGCGGACCTAATTTCGCACCTGATGAAGACCCGTTCGGAGCAAAGTGTGCAGATGTTGCATTCTGTACTAAGTTCATGACAGCAGGAACCAGATACGGCGCACAGCCAAAGGGCAAATTGGTCCCAATTACCCACAACCCTGGAGTAAACTGTGCTCACAGAATGGCAAACCTGAGAGAAGTCGGATTCTTCGAAGACGGATGTATCGGTGCTGAAGATGTTGTTCTTGATGCTAAAATCCAGCGAGCTGGACACAAGTTGTTCATTGACCCTGAGAATGTTATGCCTCACCGTAGGCGACGACCATTCAGACCTTACATGAAGCAGATGAGGAACTATGGTTACACTCGAATGGTTGCCAACAAGCGTTGGCCGGAAATTGCAGAATGGTCGCACACTGCTATCGGCTTCTTCCCGTGGATTGTAGTCGCAGCAGCAATCAGTGTGATCTTTGGAGCAGCCACAGGAGGAGCGGCTGCTGAATTATGGTTCACCCTAGGCGGAGATTGGGATATATCCCGAATAGCATTCCACATACCACTAGGACTTGCAGGACTTTACATTGCCATATCATGGCTAGGTGCGGCTATTGGAACAAGTCCGCATAGGAACATCGGGACAGTGTTCTTTGCACCCCTATTCGTATTCTTAGCACATTGGGCATATGGAGCCGGTGTGAACAAGGCGTGGAGAGAGATTCGAAAGACCGGCGGAAGTGCAGGTGTAGGCGAACAGATTGACGATAGAATCAGAACTGCTTGACTAAACTTAAGCAGTACTCCGCTAAGCCGCCAATATGGCGCAGACTTTTCGAGAGAGAGCAGATTCGCCGGATGGCACAACTGATGAAAGAGAAATCTGGATGCTGATTCGAAGTTGGATTACTTTGATTCGAGTTGTATTGGTAATTGCCATAATCGTTGTTGCAGAAATATTCGAAGAACAGAGTCTGTTCAACTTATCATTATCTGTATGGGCCATAGTTGTAGGTTTCCCGTCCTTCCTCCTACTTTCAATGATTATTATACAGGGTGACAAAAGGTTTGCACCCGACCTCGAAGAAAAGCGTCGTAAAAAAATCGAAAAGTCGAGTAGGCTGTAAAACTTCAGAGTTCTCCGGTCTGAATTTGCCATTGGCTAGCATAGACTCCGTTATTTGCAACCAATGATTCATGAGTCCCTCTTTCTACGATTGCTCCATCAACCATAGAAATGATTTCTTCAGCATTACGTATTGTAGATAGTCTGTGCGCAACTGCGATTGTGGTTCTATCACTACCGCTCGCTAGTAGATTTTCTTGGATTCTCTTTTCTGTTTCAGCATCTAAAGCGCTAGATGCTTCGTCTAACACCAGTAAACTAGGGTTCTTTAGCAATGCTCTAGCAAGCGAAACTCTTGCTCTTTGACCACCAGATAGCTTGGTTCCTCGATCGCCGACCATAGTATCCAGCCCGTCTTCAAAATCACTGACGAATTCTGCAGCACCTGCTAATTCTAATGCCTTCATGACTTCTTCTTCATCTGCTTGCCGATTGTAAGAAACATTTTGCTTCAGAGTACCAAAGAATAGGAATGGTTCTTGGCTAACAAAGCCCATGGCCGCTCTAACAGAGTCTAAAGTTAAGTCTTGAACATCAATTCCATTCACTAGAACTCTACCATCTTGTGGCTCATAGTAACGCATTAGCAACTTGAGGATAGTAGTTTTTCCAGCACCAGTATGGCCCATAACGCCGAGGAACTGTCCCGCTTCCACCTTGAATGAAATTCCTGCAAGGACCTTGGTTGTGGTTCCCGGATAAGTGAAGTGCACATTCTCAAACTCAACAGATTTGATTGCCCCCTCCAATTCTTTAGCATCGGGTTTGTCGGTAATTGTTGGTACTAAATCAACTAAAGCGAATACTCTACGAGCACTTGCTTCTCCTTTCTGTAGTTGATTAACCAGCATTCCAAAGATAAACATAGGCATGGTCATCCTTGTAGATATCAACAAGAAAGTTACCAATTGGCCAGTCGATATATCTCCAGACTTGGTGAGGTATCCACCTACTGTAACCAGTAAACCGAATGCGATTCCTGCAATTGCGTATAGCCCAGGAAGGAATCGATTTCGATCCATGCTAGCGCTAATTGCTTGCTCGCGGTATGCAGTAGATTCTTCGTCGACTCTGTTAGCTTCCCATTCCTGAGCATTGTATGCTTGGACAACTGATATTCCTGAAATGACGTTCTCCAGAACAGCAGTGATATCTCCGGTCGATTCTCTTTGCTGACGGTACTTTCTTTGGACCCGTGTAGAAAACAAGTAGACTAGAGGGATGATTAGTACAAGTGGTGCAAACAAAACCGCAGTTAATTTCCAACTCATTAGTGTCAGAATCAAGAATGCGGTTCCAAAGGTCACTACGATACGAATTATGGATGTCGAAGCATCACTAATCACATCTTCCAACTGATTGACATCAGCAGATAATACGCTCATCAGTTGACCTGTTTGTCGCAAATCGTAGTATGATGCTTCCATATCGATTAGAGAACGAGTTGCATCTAATCGTAAATCATGTTGCACCTTGTAGCCAAGTGTTTGCCAACAGTATTCACTGATTCCTTGGAAGACCGCTAAACTCGCAAATCCAAGGAAGATTAGAATCCCATATCCCACTGCTAAGTTTTCGGTCAATAATGGAAAAATTGATTCATCTAAAAAGTCCCTCATTACACCAAAGAAACCATCTGTATTGTTGCCTGAATAATAGTCAACTGCAAAACCAATGAATACGAATGGTAACAGATCTGCAAACCTAGCCATCCCATTTGCTAGAACGCCAACTAAGGCTCTCTTTTTGTAATTCATCCCATAGGGAATTACACGCCAAATCTGTTTACCAAGTACTTCCGTCTTGTCATCATTGAGTTCTTCCGGAGGAAGATGCTGATATTGAGTCGACCTAGCGTGTCCTGCTCCCATGTTCTCCCGGGTCTGCAGCCGGATTATGAACCTGCGTGAGATGGGAACATTCATTCCCTACCCGTTTATGACAAATAATATGCGAGCAGTTGCAATTGTCGGACTTCTGATTCTATCCTCTTTCGGGTCCGTGGTTGCTTGGGAGCCAAAAGTCGCATAAGAAGGCGATTTTATCGGCCTACGTAATGGTGATGTTCAATCAATACCGATCAGTGAAATGCAAGATAAATCATATTATGGTTTTT
>JAACDL010000185.1 GCA_009936765.1 Methanobacteriota archaeon | reverse complement strand
TAGGAAATTTACGTAGTAAACATCCTTGCCGATCAAATCAGCCATTTTCTGGAAGATTCCTGCTATTGGTCCGGTATACTTGTGTTCGCTCATAATATCACCTCAGTACAGATAGAATGCAGGGAAGATGGCAACCCACGCCAAATCCACGAAGTGCCAGTACAATCCGAAGTATTCGATTCCTTGGCCATTTTCTTCATCATAGCCGACAGTATCGGCCTTGAATACCATGAATAGCATGACTAGCAATCCAATGAATACGTGAAGACCGTGTGCACCAGTTGCCACATAGAATATCGAACCAGCTTGGCTATCGATTGTGAACCCTTCAGCAATCAGGTGGCTCCACTCGATCAACTTCAGTACGATGAACAGTGAACCTAGTGCTACAGTGATTAGCAGATAGTTGCGGACAGCCTGCTTCCTTGTAGGGAACAAGCGTGCCATCAGTGCGTTCTTTGAAGGCTCCCAATTAACATTCTTAGCGGTCTTTAGCGCTAGTACAATGGTGTATGATGAGATAATTAGTGCAAATGTGTTGATTCCACCAGGAAGTAATGTCCAGAAGTCCCCTGTGCCAGTTGCTCCACCTGGCCTTAGGTAATCAGATGCAGTGTATGTATCTACAACATCACACTTTCCTGCATTAACTGCCCATTGTGTACACCATCCAGTTCTCATTCTTAGGTAGGATGAGAAGAAGGATGCGAAAACCATAGTTTCCGATATCAGGAAAATCCACATTCCGGCCTTGCGAATGTCTTGACCCTTGAACGGATCGGATGTTGCGATTTGCTCAGGGTGGCCCTTAAGGTCCTCATTCCACCAGTTGCCAATTCCCATAATCGTAATCATTGCACCGATTGCAGATAGCATGAAACCAGACATTTCAGGGTCGTAATCCAATCCTAGCCACGCCTTACAGGTGGTAACAAACCCAGGGAATCCCATCATGAATAGTAGGATACCGCCTGCCATCAAAATCGGCGAAGCCGAACCATGATGCTCTTCGTGGTCATCACCGTGGTCATCGTGATGCTCTTCTTCAGGTTGAATACTGTTGAAGAATCCTGCAATGCCATAGAATGCGGCATAAATTATGAACATGACCATTATGGTTTTACCAGCAGTACTCCATGTTAGGTAAGACAAATGTGCATCGATATCAGCGTGATGAGCATCACTCCACTTGTCACTAGCAGCCTCCTTTTCTTCAAGAGTGCCTGTCTCATTAGCGGTGTCCCATTCAGCTTCAATTTCTTCTAATTCATGATGGGCATCTTCCCAATCATGATGCTTTACTGATCCGATTCCTTCGGCTAGTACTGCATAGGCAGCGATACCTGCGAAGAGAAGACCTACTGAGATTAGGACAGTCTTCATCCAAATATCATTCTTGACATCGTGTAGACTTCCGCTCATATTTCCGCCTCCTTGTTCCATAGATTACTAATCGTCCGGAATGGTCTGCGTAATAGTGATTCTAATTTCGTTTCATGTTGCTCTGCCCCTTCGTTAGCATCATACTGTGTTGGTTCAACAGCGAATGATGGTGTTGGTGGAGGAGAAGTAACAGCCCATTCAAGAGACCATCCACCCCATGGATCCTTTCCGACTTTTTCGCCCTTCTTGACTGAACGAACAATGTTCCATACAAGTATGAGTTGTGATAGACCAAATATAATTGCGAAAGTAGAGATTGCTAGATTCAATTCAGCGTATCCGGAGTCAGCAGCATATGTGTGAGTCCTTCTTGGCATTCCCATGATCCCTACGGCGTGCATTGGCCAGAATGCAGCATTGTATGAACAGAATGCGATAATGAAGTGCCACAGTCCCAACTTCTCATCCATTCTACGACCAGTAACCTTAGGGAACCAGTAATAGATACCTGAGAACAATGCGAAGATAATCCCTCCAATGAATACGTAGTGGAAGTGAGCCACTACGAAGTACCCGTCGTGGAACTGCGTATCAAGTCCTGCAACAGGGAAGAACATTCCAGATAATCCTCCTAGTGTAAATGTGATTAGGAATCCTAGAGACCAAAGAGTGTGAGTCTTGAATACCAAACTTCCTCCCCAAAGAGTAGCGAGCCAATTGAAAATCTTCACACCTGTAGGGATTGCAACAGCCATGGTAGTGATCATGAATCCTGCACGCCATGCAGGGCTCATTCCGCTGGTTAGCATGTGGTGTCCCCAAACAATGAATCCAACAACTCCAATACCGACCATTGCGTAAACCATGGACCTATATCCGAAAATCGAGCGTCTTGCACTTGTTGCAAGAACTTCTGATACTATTCCGAATGCAGGAACCACAACCACGTATACTTCGGGATGTCCGAAGAACCAGAACAAGTGTTGGAACAGCAGCGGGTCTCCACCTGCTACGAAGAAGGTGGTGCCTATCGTTGAATCGAATAGTAAGAAGAATATGCCGATAACGAACGCTGGCAGGCTAACATACAGCATGAATACGCTGATTAGTACAGACCAAGTGAATAGAGGCATTCTCATCCATCCTACGCCCTTTGCGCGCATAGTGAAGGTAGTGGTAACGAAGTTAACTCCTGATAATGTGGAGGATGCTCCAAGTAATGCAATTCCAGATATGAAGGCAATCGTACCAGGGTTTGGACCACCTGCCTGTCCAGTAAGGCTGGAGTAAGGCGGGTACATTACCCACGTAATGTCGGCAGCTTCTCCACTCCACACCCCTGTAAAGATTAGAGGCGCAGCAGCGACAATTATCCAGAACCCAAGAGCATTGATTCTCGGGAATGCTAGATCTTTAGCGCCTATCTGCAATGGTAGGATGTAGTTCATGAAACCAGCAATCATTGGCATTGCTGCTAAGAAAATCATAGTTGTCCCGTGTAGAGTAAAGAATGAATTGTATTCAGCCTGAGTAAGGAAATCATTCTCAGGTAGTGCTAACTGAATACGGAACAATAGCGCTAACAATCCTCCTACTAGGAAGAAGAAGAAACCGTATAGGAAGTAAAGAATTCCAACCATCTTGTGGTCGGTAGTAGTTAGCCATGGTTTCAGGTATGCCCAGAAACTACCAATCGAGAAAGTGTTAGGGTTGCGAGTGTAGAATACCCACATGCTTCCAATAAGGATTAGTCCTAGAGCAAGTCCAATTGCAGTCATCAAAATCGTTAGTGCTGCAGCGCTAGGCGCGCTAGGGTTTGCATTCAGTCCGGGAACTGAAATCTCTAACTTATTCCACTGGTCTGAACCATCAGAATCAGCAGCGCCATTTCCATTGACAGCATTTCCATAAATTATGAAGTTAGCAATATCTGTGTCATCAGAAGGAGCAGTCCACTTGAATTCCCATGTTCTACGGTCATTAGTGTCGAGGGAATGAGTTAGTCCTCCTTCCATATCGTTAGCAACATTTCCGTTAATATCGGGAACCGATTCTAGAACTCCTCCGCTAGGGATTATTCTGAATCCGCCGTGAGCACCATCATCGCTGATTTCAACATCGTCGTTGGTTATAGTGAGTGTGAAAAGATATTCTTCAGATGCATTGAATGTAGAAGGCAACCCATCTACTGTGATTACTGTGTTGGATTCCATTCCGCCGTGACAAGAACATCCTCCGTCACCCTGTTTTCCCATACCGCCTGGTCTAGCTTCGTATGTTGTTGTAGACGCAAGAGCGACTAAGAGAAGTGCCAAAATGGCAACGGTACGAGCCTTCATTCTCTCAACTCCTCATGTTCGAAGTATACTCCGAAATCAGCATCGCAAGTCATGCCTTCTTTTGCAACGACTTCAACTTGACCTTTCATCAAAGAATGCTCTTTTCCACAGTATTCTGCGCATCGAATCGGGAATGTGCCTGCTTCGTTTGGCTGAACATACATCCAAGTTCCACCCTCAAGTCCAGGGACTGCATCTTCTTTCATTCCCCACTCTTGTAGCCAGAATGCGTGCTGAACACCTTGGTAAGTGCTGGTAGCATCGAAGTTTGCTTCTCTTGCAGGGTTCATGCTGTAGATGTTGAAGAGGACGTTGGTGTCACACGGAATGATCAGGTCTCCGCTCATCTTGTGTTCTACTGGAATGTGTTGCCAGCGATGAACTATATTTCCATCAGCATCCAATATGTCCACGTGTTGGAAAATTAATTCGTTGAACAATACATCTAGAGTGGTGTTATTTGCTAAATCTAAATTTGCAGTACTGGCGCCGTATGTTACGGCAGCAGTTGCTGCACCCTCACCTGGATTAATTGTCAGGCCAGTGGTGATATTCCAAGTGACGTCATGCCCTGTATCCATGTCTTCCCATGTCAGAGCATCTTGGTAATAGAAGTCCCAATACCACTGCAGACCATTTGCCTCTACTATGAAGGAATCATCATCATTCTGAAGTTTAGCTACTTCGCCCCATACAATGTTCATAGAACCAAAGGCGAGGACTGTAACCCAGACCACTAGGATTGTAGGGCCTACGAACCATGCTAATTCAAGGTCGAAGTTGTGGCGCTCTTTTGGAAATGTGCCGACTTTGATTTCTTCTAATTTGACATTCGGGTCTACGCCTTCCCTGTAACGAAGAATGGCGATTAGCAGCCATGCAAAAGTGAACAGACCGACTATAATCGACCAGAAAAGAAATTTATCATACAGAATATTGAACACTGTATGTTCGTCTGGCCACAGCTCTCGCGAAGCGCCCATGCTTTGACCGGTCAGACGGGTGTATTAAGCGATTGCGCATAGGTGGTATCTCCCGTAGGGAGGTTTGTTGATGTGCTGTCTCTTCATCGGATAATTTGTGGGACTCGCTGCTTGTGTCCAAACTACCCTCGACGGTGCCGTTTTAGTTGAGATTGAAGTACAACCTGGTTCTAGTCGACAAGGGGTTGTTGGGTTTAATGATTGGAGGGGAAGAATCCAGGTCGCTGTAAAAGCCGAAGCACAGAAAGGAAAAGCAAATCACGCAGTTTGTAATGTGTTAACAAAAATATTTTCTTCCAAAGTTACAGTCGTATCGGGGCACACAACAAGGCAGAAAAAAGTCAGTATTGAAGGATTATCTTCTGAGCAAATAGTTACTGTTCTGGAGGGATTAATTGAATCGTGAGCAAAGATATGCGTT
>JAACDL010000184.1 GCA_009936765.1 Methanobacteriota archaeon | reverse complement strand
TGCATAGCCAGAATTGACATTCCCCATGAATGTGCAGCAACACTCTCAGGTGATTCGACGCCTGCTCTTACCCATCCTGTACGTAGCACATGCTTGAGATGCAGCCATTCACGCATACAACCGGTAGGTCGACTTCACATTAGAAACATCTGATTACATTTTGCGAAAGGAAGCCAATTATGATGAATGGGGAACTATTCGGCGTGTCATGGGCATCTCAAAGATGGCAGTTCTTGGCGCAGGTCAAATGGGAAATGGAATTACTCAAGTTGCAGCATGTGCTGGGATTGAAGTTGTTATGATCGATATTAAGCAAGACTTTGTTGACAATGGTATTGCAACTATCGAGAAGTCGCTGGCTAAACTTGTATCTAAAGAAAGAATGACACAGGAAGATGCAGATTCAGCTCGTGCAAGAATCTCTACCGCAATTGATAGGTCAGCATGCAGTGATGTTGACCTAGTTGTTGAGGCGGTTCCAGAGATACTAGATCTGAAGATTTCAATATTTTCTGAACTAGACGAGATTTGCAAGCCTGATTGCATCCTAGCATCTAACACATCTTCGATTTCAATAAGCACTATTGCGGATTCAACCAGCAGACCGGACAAGGTAATTGGAATGCATTTCATGAATCCAGTTCCTATCATGAAGTTGGTTGAAGTTATCAACGGTAAGGATACCTCTGAAGATGTGACTGCTACTGTCTTAGAGGCTGCTGAAAGGATGGGAAAAATTCCACTAATGTGTAATGACTCACCAGGTTTCGTATCCAACCGAATTCTCTGCCCGATGATTAACGAAGCGATTCTAACACTCCAAGAAGGCGTTGCAGAGCCAGAAGCTATTGACGGGATAATGAAGTTGGGAATGAACCATCCAATCGGCCCATTAGCACTGTCTGATTTGATCGGTAATGACACAGTCCTGCACATCATGAATGTTCTACATGAAGGTTTAGCCGATGACAAGTATGCACCTGCACCTCTTCTTGTGGAAATGGTTGAATCCGGAACACTTGGTAGAAAATCCGGCAAAGGATTCTACGATTATTCTTAATCTCATTTTGTGCAATTCTGCCCAAGACTTTAGTTGTGAAGCGCATTGGCACAAACATGCGGAAGGCACTTTTTCTTTCGGGGTTGATGTTGTGCGTCATATTATTACCTGCAGTTTCTGCAGTTGATGGCGATGGAGATGGTATCGATGATTCAATCGACATCTGCCCATTTGCAGCAGGCACAGCCAACTCAACAGCAGGCCTAGGTTGTCCTGATTCTGATGGGGATGGACTGGCTGACTTCGAACAGGCTGTTATGCACGAATGGGGCGATTCGATCAAAGAAAATATCGATTATAGCACGATTGATAGCGAAGTTTACGGCCTTGCTTGGGCCAAGAATGATACCATGTTTTATGCTGGTGGAAATGACAACGACGTTCATATCTTCGATGCTATGGGTAACCACCAATCATATCTCTATTCCATGCCAGGTGACATCTATGGTATTGCAGCATCTCCTGACGGAGCCCACCTTGTAGTATCAAGTGGTAATGGAGGGTGCCGAGTGATAAACTCAACAACTGGGGCATTAGTTGCTGACTTGTGGAATGGTACCTCGAACAATGGTGTCTTTGAAGTTGCATGGTCCAATGATGGAAGTCGAATTATTGCAGGAGGTGGTGATTCCATCGTGAAATGGTTCTACACTAGCAATTGGTCAATAGAGCGTAATATCACGGATATCCCTGGGTGGGGTAGCGCTATTGACACTACTCCAGATGACAGAATGGTAATATTTTCTTCCAACAGTCAAGTCAAGGGTTATTGGTCCAATAATGGTACATTGGCTCTTAATATGACAAATCATACCGAATATGTCCGTAGTTTATCGGTAAGTCCTGATGGAAGATATGTAGCAAGTGGCTCGAGTGATGATAAGATTATAATTACAGATATCGCCAGCCAAACGATTGTTCAAACAATCGATACTAATCGTGATGTGTATTCCCTTGATTTTTCTCCAGATGGTGGGACTTTAGTCGCAGCCCACAACAGAGAGGAAGGTATTCTTGCATACCGGACAGATACTTGGGGCAGTTTAGGGGTTATGGATGGATTTGGTTCTAGCAACAATAACCGTGGTGTTTACACTGTTGAATTCAATGCAGATGGTGATAAATTAGCAGTTGGTTGGAGAAGAGGATATGTCTCAATACAAATGCCTCCAGATTCTTACATCCGTGTTCATGGAGAACACTACACGGCTTTGATGGAGAGTTCTTGGCGTTCATCTTACCCAACAAATGACGAATCAGTTCGAGTTTGGGACAGAAATCGAGTGACTACTACTATTGATTTGTGTGATTCAAAACACTATATCGGTTCAAGCACTAATGGTGTTTCACCACAGTATGCTACTAAGGATTCTAGTTACTCAACAAATGGCGTTTGGGATTGTAAATATACCAACGAACAAATCCTTGAAATTCCATATGGTAGAACCGCAGGTGCGCTAATTGTCAAATCAGGCGGAGCTACTGAATCCTGTTTACAGTCAATTGGTGGTCTTTCAATGGCTCAAGTAAGATGGATAACTTCTAGTCAAACAAAGTCAGATTTGACTACAAATGCCGAAATGCCTGGGCTAGTATGGTCTTCTGTTGTTCCAAATGATGATGGTAATGGTATCCCTGAATGGGTCGACTTAGATTCATCGTGTCCAGATAGTGAAATCGTTCTTTCCCACCGTTGGGAAAACCAGACGGATACTACAATCCTCGAGGAAACAGTTCTTTGTGGGAATTGTGTTAATACCGATTCATTGTATACTTCGACCACTTCACGTTCCAGGGCAGTTGCTGGAGAGTTCAGATCTGATGTTACACAAGGTGTAGCTGCTTCAGGTGGTGAAGGTTCTATTGGATTTACTGAATTGGTATTCATCCTAGAAAATTCAAATTCTTACATCGTCCCACTGATTGATAATTATACCCATGGTGTTGCTGATGCAATAGCAGATGGAGGTGTTGTAGTAAATGCATCTGTAAATTCATCCAAGTCGGGGGATTGGCCTCTACAAACTGATATGAGGGCATTCATTGCAGCCAGTCAAATTGCTAAAAACCTAAACTTCTTGAAATTCTTGCTAGGAGATTTGGGCCAACTCAAATGGGAGCAAATGCAATTCGTTGGTCTAAGTCCTTGGGCACTGTACAATTCTTGGGCCAAACTCGGGTTTGACATGTCATACTTACTTCCAGATGCTGATGAAGATGGTGTCTGGGACGGAGCTGATAATTGCCCTGATACAGAACTTGGATTAATTGCAGACCTCGATGGTTGTGCTGAGAACCAGTTGGATGATGATTCAGATGGTTTCACTAATGATTTGGATGATTGTGATGATGATGCAGGTACTTCTAGTATCATTCTAACAGGTTGTCCCGATGCAGATGGAGATGGCTGGCCAGATGTTGAAGATTCACATCCTGGTGATTCAAGTGAATGGAATGATACAGATATGGATGGATTTGGTGATAATTCTGATGACTGTGTCGATGCCTTTGGAAACTCTAGTCAAGACCTGACCGGTTGTGAGGACTCGGATGGTGATGGTTGGTCGAATACAGGTGATTTATTCCCTGATGATCCTACTGAATGGGAAGATTCAGATGGAGATGGATTTGGCGATAATACTGATATTTTCCCTTATGAACACACTCAGTGGTTAGATACTGATGGTGATGGTTTTGGTGATAATAATAGCGGACTAGAAGGGGATGACTGCCTTGAAGTAAGTGGTACTTCACATGAAAATGGATTGTTCGGATGTCTTGACAGTGATTCTGATGGTTGGGCGGACACAATTGATGACTTGCCTTCAAACCCTGAACAACACCGTGATGAAGATGGAGATGGTGTTGGTGACTCTGCATCAATTGAAGATTACGACTGGTGTATTGATACTCCTATAGATGAAATTTCAATGGTCGATTCAACTGGATGCGGCCCTTCAGAAAGAGATACTGATTACGATTCTTTCACCGATGATGAGGACCAATGTCTAACTACGCCAATTTCTCAAACCACTCTTGTAAACACAACATTATTCTTAGATTCTGGAAATACGATTCCAAATCCAATCGTAGGTTGTGCCCCATCTGAAGTTGATGCAGATGGCGACATGATTTCATCAGACTTAGATTGGGATGACAATGACCCAGATCAGTGGGTCGATACCGACGGCGATGGATTTGGTGACAATTCTGCTGTTGAAGGCGGAGACGATTGTCCTACTCAAAAGGGATATTCATATTACGATCAACTCGGATGTCTTGATTTAGATAATGATGGTTGGTCTTATGAGGCTGATTTCAATGACGGAGATGCTACTCAATGGAATGATTCAGACGGTGACGGTTTCGGTGATAACTGGGATAATCCTGCTTGGAATGAATCCAGGTCTTACGGAGAATTTGTTCCTGGTGCAACTCAGCCTGATCGTTGTCCAGATGTTTACTCTGAATTCCTATATTCAGAAACTGAAGGATGTTTGACATCAGTTATTGAAGACGATGACATTAGTGACGAAGCTAGTTCTGATGAAGAAGAAGGCTCGGACTTAATTCTAATTCTTGGACTCGCAGCAGCAGGAATCGTACTGATATTGTTCGGTTCGATTGCAGTACTTCTCAAAAAGAAACCTGCCCCTAAGAGGAAGCCTAGTGTCAAAAAGTCTTCACCAGAAAAAGAAGTTATGGATGAGATTACAGATTCAAATTCTGTAACTGAAGAATTAGTCGATTTTGTCGCAAGTTGGGAGGAATTACCTCCTGGTGATTGGTTACCAGTAGATGAAAATGGAGTTAATTGGTACAAAGACGAGGACGGAAGACATTGGTATTCAGATTC
>JAACDL010000183.1 GCA_009936765.1 Methanobacteriota archaeon | reverse complement strand
TGTCTTCTCCAGAACTAGTGTCGTCATCTAGCGCTGCCCCTATTACTACAACAGTAGTTTCGACATTATTGGTTTCATTCACCTCATCAATACTCGTGCCTCTATCTACTTCCGCTTCGATTAGCAAACTGTCATCATCTTCAGGTGCTTGCATGTCACAGGAAACTGAACCAAGTTGGCCAGGAGTCAGCATTTGAATAACACCAGTGCCAAATGATTGCCCATCGGCAGTGCATCTAACAGAAACTAGTGTTGCTGTTACTTGACCTGCGTTTCTCACGAATACTCTCACTTCGAATATTTCTCCTGCAGGTATTAGATCATCAACCCTAATTTCTTCGATAAATAGTTCAGCCAAAGCTCTGACTTCCAAGTCAAGTACCCTTTCTGAGCAACTAGTTTCATCGCATGCTGTGATTAGTATAGAAGTAAATCCTGGAGTTGGTGCATCAACAATTACCATTCTTTCATCCATGTCAATGGTAGCCCATGAGCGGTTGGTGGTTACTGTTAAGTCCTGAATGAAGGAGTCCGAATCATATAATGAGAACGGCACTTCATGTGCATAACCATGTTCCACTGGAACAACTGATGGGAATTCATCTAATACTGGTTTATCATCGACATTTGCTACATTTATTGTAGACACTTCTCTCCAATAGTTACCTGCTGAATCACTTACTGTAGTGGTAATTTGTGCAACGCCGGATGCCTCTTGAACAAGTTTCAAACGAACCTGTCCTTCTGTTAAGTCGACTTCGACAACATCTGGATTTGAGTTTTCAAATTGAACGACTAGGTCGCCTACATCAGTTCGGTCATCACTACATCTCGAAAGAAGGGGAAGTATTACTCCACCTCCATCTTCTTGGAGATCGTGTGACCCAAGTAATCCGCATACAGGGTCTTCATCATATTCGATAGAATATGCCCCTGTAATCTCTACTTCGTGAATCAGTAGATTAAGTGAAGCAGGTGCACCATCATTATCCCAATTATACCATGCTTTGATGATTATATCCAATTCAGTATCTGATTGCGTCATTGTATGTCCTATTGGAATTTGCATGTCGAAGGTTCCCAAGTCAGCGGCTCCATTATTAGCGATAGTTTCTCCATTGACTACAATAGTCCATCTGGTAAAGTTCTCAGACATAGCGTCACTGTCTCCTACGATGCTTCCAGTCACTCTTACTTGTGGGTCGTTAATATCCACCCATGCTCTACTCAAGCATGTGTCTGTGATGGTAAATCTTAGTTGTAAGTCAGATGATACTGCTGGAATAAGCCCTGACTCAATAGTAACCCAAGCGCCTTGATTGTTGAGATACTCTATGCCTACTGTACCGTTTGAATCATCATGGTCAAAGTGTATTCTTCCCCAAGTTTGTCCTGCGGGTTTTGCAATAGAATCTGTTGTCCATGTTCCACCATCTGAGCTTAGCCCACATGGTGCTGTTGAAACAGATGACATTTGCCCAGATGTGATGTCAAAATCGATAATAGGCCAATCTGTGAATTGGTTTGTTGAAGATGCAGTGACTCTTTCAGCACCGTACCAAGGAGTTCGCATTGTTACTTTTAGGCCGACAGCGTCCACTTGCAACTGTGAATCATCAGTTCCGCCATTCGACACGTAGTCTAGATTGATTTCAATATTTGATAACTCGTTCCATGTCCAATTGTTATCATCAAATATTTCCACTGACCATCCGTTGGTCATGTAGTATAGTCCGCCTTGTGTATTGCTCCATGTTTTGACCAAATCATGAATCCCATTGTTTACTACTGAGAATCTAGCCTTATCCTGGTTTAAGGGGTCAGGGACATTGAAGTGAATAACCAACTCTACACTCTCGATACTATTTTCACCAAACGATGAAACATCGAAACCAGACATTGTGATGTCCGGCCCTGTCGACCAACTGTACGCTCCATCAGGAATGCCTATCGATGCGTTAGAGTTCGTAGGCGTTGTACTGGACCAAATCATTTGATCATCAAGATGTTCAGGTAAATTGATTCCAAGAGTCATATGGTTGTCTGCTACCATCCCAGAAACATAATTTGCATCATCAGGCCTATCTTCGGCTGTAAATGCTAGGTGTCGATTAAATTCCCAATCATCGGACACTTCCATTGTTCCTTGAGGGAACATTTCGACTTCCGATGTCGAATGAACACTTCTGGCTTCAGCCATGGTCACAGGCATGATTATCATAATCAAAACTAGTAGTGCATAGCGGCGCATAGTTAGTCCTCATACGCAATGGAACTTGAATCGAACGGTGATAAGAGTCACTATTATGAACGGAATGAGATATATACGGCTTTCCGGTGGACGAAAATAACCGATGGCTGTGATGGTGTAGCGGTTAGCACGGTAGGTTGTGGTCCTGCCAGCCCGGGTTCAAGTCCCGGTCACGGCCCCTTGGTTTATTTTGGATGGTTTTGACTGTTTGTGAAAACGCCATCTAGCGGTTCATTTGTCGCCGAAAGTTCATAACTGCGCCAGAGTCCCTGATAACTGGATGGGATGCATATGGTAGAGCGTGAGCAAGTTGACTTGACAAGGAATTTCCTTGTTTCATTGATGGAGGAGCAATTAGATATTCAACAACACGTTATGGTTGATGTAACAAATCAGCCAATCGTTAACAATGGAGATACATTAAGGCACATGGCTTCCAGAATAGTTGAGGAAGTTACCGTTGTTTCGGCCAAGGGTATTGCCGAAGATGTACTTTTACGGGCAGGGATAGATACCAGTTTGCCGGCTTAACCGCAAGTGAAGTCTGGTCACCTCAAGCATGTTGGTAAGAGAGCTCGTAAAGTCGCACGAACTGAAAGGAAAGTTAAGAGGCGAAAAGCAGTGCGAAGAGCAAGTTCCAGACCTGCTATTGGGAACGAAAACCAACCCCGTAGAAGAGCAAGAAAGATTGCTCGATGAAACCGAACACAAAAAAGCAAATCCATCCCCCGACAGGATGGGGTCAAGTTATGGACATTGCAAATCCTAGCGAAGAGCATCAAATGCTACGTGACATGGTTCGTGATTTCGTTATCGAAAACGTTGAACCGCAAGCCTTAGAATATGATCGGGATGAAAAATTCAATTTGGATTTACTTAGATCACTTGGAGAATTGGGTCTTCTTGGTATAACAGCCAGTGAAGAATACGGTGGTTCCGGCCTCGATGCCGTCGCAACAGTGATCGTTCACGAGGAATTATCTGCAAGCGATCCCGGTTTCGCTCTTGCATACCTAGCACATTCAATGCTATTTGTAAATAATCTTGAATTCAACGGTTCAGATGAACAACGTTCTCGCATACTTCCCAAGGTATGTTCTGGAGAATGGATTGGCGCTATGGCGATGAGTGAACCCGATGCTGGAACAGATGTCCTCGGACTATCTACTACTGCTGACCAGCGTGAAGACGGTTCATGGGTAATCAATGGAAGGAAAATGTGGATTACTAACGGTTGTATCGATGATGAAGGAACTGCTGCAGATGTCGTTTGGGTATATGCTAGGACTGGAACCAATTCTAAAGGTAGGGCGGAATTATCCACATTCTTAGTGGAAAATGGAATGCCAGGATATAGTGTTGGTCAGAAGATTATCGATAAGACCGGAATGCGTGCATCTAACACAGCAGAATTAGTGTTCGAAGATTGCGTAGTTCCTGCAGCAAATTTAGTTGGCCAAGTCGGCGATTCGATGATCCATATGATGCGCAATCTTGAGATTGAGCGCCTAACTCTCGCTGCAATGTCATTGGGAATTGCTCGACGTTCACTTCATGAGATGAATAAATACGCAACTGAACGTGAAGCGTTTGGTAGTAGAATTCGCGATTTCGGACAAATGCAAAGGTACATCGGAGAATCATGGGCTAAGTACAGAGCTATGCGCTCTTACATTTATGACACTGCGAATAATATGGGGCTCGGTAATGCAGGTCAGAGATTGGATTCAGATGGTGTCAAATTATTCGCAACAACTGCAGCCAAAGAGATAGCAGATGCTGCAATGCAAGTAATGGGCGGTTATGGATACGTAGCCGAATATGTGGTGGAGCGTTTGTGGAGAGATTCTAACCTTCTAGAGATTGGCGGAGGCACAATTGAGTCGCATCAGAAGAATATAACAAGAGACCTTTCCAAGTCCCCGGAAGTAATCAACGATTAATCGGGATTCGTTCTCCGCTAATTGATTGACTAGTTACTTTGAACACTTCAACTTCATTTCCTCACTCTACTATTTAGGTGAAGAGAATTGGGGTGGATTTATTCAGGTCTGAATTTCAGTTTTCAGAATGATAGAAGATGGCAACATGACAACTTTTCAATCACTTGGTCTAGTCGACACACTGCTAAGAGCAGTTGAAGCAGAGGGGTATGAATCTCCCACTCCAGTTCAGGAGCAATCCATACCACCATTGTTGGCAGGTAGGGATGTTCTTGGTGTTGCACAAACAGGAACTGGGAAAACAGCAGCATTTACCTTGCCGGTTTTACAAATTATGGACCGTAATAAACCGGGTGGGAAGCGCCACATCAGAGCATTGATACTTTCTCCTACCAGGGAACTAGCCGCACAGATAGACGAACGGTTAGGTGCTTACAGTGAGCATATGGATGTTCGTCACCGCGTGATTTTCGGGGGAGTTAATCAGAATCCACAAGTTCGTGCTCTGCAGAGAGGTTTGGATGTATTAGTGGCAACACCTGGACGGTTGTTGGATTTGGTAGGGCAAGGCCATATTGATCTTTCAAGAATTGAGTTCTTCGTACTAGATGAAGCTGATAGAATGCTGGATATGGGATTCATTAATGATATCAAAAAAGTACTGAAACTCTTACCGAACCGCCGTCAAAACCTACTTTTTAGCGCCACCATGCCAAAGTCAATTGCGACTCTTGCAGGCTCATTCTTGAATGATGCTGTTATGGTGGATGTAAGTCCCAAAGAGATGACTGTTGACCGAATTCAGCAGAAGATAATGTTCGTTAGAAAGGCAGACAAACGCCGCTTAATTGTCAAACTGATAAAGGAACAGAAGGTGAAATGTGGAATTGTGTTTACACGTACTAAGCATGGTGCTAACCGTTTGGTCAAGCAATTAGATCAAAGTCATATTTCTGCAGCAGCAATTCACGGAAACAAGAGTCAGGGTGCCAGAACCAAGGCTCTTGAAGGATTTAAGAAAGGTTCAATCCCAATACTTGTTGCAACAGATATTGCAAGTCGTGGAATCGATGTTGAAGGTATTACACATGTGTTCAATTATGACCTTCCAAATATTCCTGAAAGTTACGTTCACAGAATAGGTCGAACCGCAAGAGCCGGACGCAGTGGAGTCGCTTACGCTTTTTGTGACGATTCAGAAAGTGGATATTTAGTTGGAATTCAAAATTTGATTGGTATGGAAATACCTGTCGAGACACAAAACCCATTTCACTTCGAAGGGGCAATACCTAAGCCCGGGCAAAAAGCAGGTGAAATGAAAAAGAATTCTTCACAAAACAAGAACTCTAACGAAGGCAGACCTAGGCAACACGGTTACAAAGGGAAGCGAGGAAGTAATTCCAACAATAACAATCGTGGACAAAGTCGGAATTCAAGAGATAGCAAACCTAACAATAACAATAGGGGTCAAGCCCGGAGGAAACCGAGTGAAGGTTCAAGTTCCAATGGGTCACGCAATGATCGCAATAGTGGGGGGCGAAGTAACAATAACTCAGGTAACAATCGTCGTCAAGGTGGTCCTCGTCGTTGACGAGTATGTGATATTCACGCCTGTTGCCAATCAGTTCCGTTCCACCACAGTGTAGTACCATTGTCCATGGTTCTCCAAGTGTTACCGGATTCATCAGTCCACTGTTGGACTACTGCAGGTTCAGCCACAACAGCAGCAGTAGCAATTGGCTGAGGGTGTGATACCGGCTTGGATTCAATATGAGTTGGCTGGAATGATTTGAATTGACCAGGCATTAGTTG
>JAACDL010000182.1 GCA_009936765.1 Methanobacteriota archaeon | reverse complement strand
TTCACAGTGTGCTCTACTAATGTGCGTAATGTTTCATTATCTCTCATCAAGCCATGAATCTGAAAACTCCCAAAGCGGATAAAACTCGGCGCAATGCGGCAAACAACTGCACCTTGTTCAAATTCTCGATTTCCATCATACATCATGTCCCGCAGTACTTCTTCTCCTGTAGTAGCAAGTGATAACGCTCTAGTTGTAGGAACTCCTAGGTGATGCATTGCTTCACTGCATAGGAATTCTCTAATCGATGATCGTAAAACGGCTTTACCGTCTGCGAAACGTGAGTATGGTGTCTTTCCTGCACCTTTTAGTTGCAATTCAAGAACCCCCGAATCAGTTTCAACCTCACCTAGAGTAATAGCTCTTCCATCTCCTAGTTGTCCTGCCCAATTACCAAATTGGTGCCCGCCATATCTTTGGGCATATGTGTCCATTCCATCCACCGGTTTCCCTCCTGCCAGAGTTTCGGCTTCACCTTTGTTTAATCCTAAAGTAAGTGCAATTTCATTAGACCAAAGTTGTAATTTAGCATTTGGAGGAGGCGTGGGCAAAACTCGTGACCAACAAGCACCAGGAACTTGTCTGGACGGGCCACCAACCTGTGAATCACCTGGTGTCTCAGTCAGGAAATGATTGAGCCATTTCAGAGATGAAAGTGGGCCCATGAACACTTTAGAAGCACATCAGTTTTGAATATGTGTAATTGCCAATGTTGATGACCTAGGATAATCAGCACTTCCCATGGACAACAACTTATGTTCAATTAAGACGACCTTGCCTACCACCTGGCGGGAGTTCGAAGTAGTAGCATTGGCTCAAGACTTATTAGAATCAGGTGCTGCATGTGTTCAGCATCATCAGATCACTTCTACCTACAGATGGGATGGAAGTGTTCAATCTGAAAAAGAATGGTCTGTGGAAATTAAAGTCTCTATTCCAAATAAAGGACCAGTAATTGAATTGTTGAACAAAAATCACCCTTACGACGTGCCACAAATAATCTGCTCATTGGATAATGCAAGTGATTCCTATGCTGAATGGATTAATTCTCAGTAAGAAAATCAATTGCTGATGTTTGAAAAAGGTGTAGATATCAATCGAAAAACGTTTACAAAAATACATTAGGCGACAAATTGCTCCTGAACTAGTATTTCAAACAGAGATAATTCCCAGTAGGAGGTATGCGAATATCAGTATTATTTCCATTGTGTGCTACATGGTGCGACAATTGAATCGATTGATGCGAGTATTCTCACAACAAGTGACGGAAAGAGTTTAGTGAACCCTTTCTATGTAAGTGATATGGCCGGAAGCGGAGATGATATGCGCGTGGATGAAATTTTGAAGAAATTAGCTTCTGCTTTGATAGAAAGACAAATCTCAGTAGCAGGTCTATTTTCCAAATTAGATACCGATGATGATGGCCGAATTAATGGACCAGAATTACACAAGGGTATCAAAAATCTAGTTGGAGATTTTCTTTCTCCTGGACAAATTTCCAAAGTAATCCAATCATTGGATTCGAATGCAGATAACCGAGTTGATATGTACGAATTACGTGTTGCTTTAGAACGAGTTAAGTGATCCAACACATCTTGCTTACGCAATCTATTCTCAATAATAGTGGAGTAAGCGTGTACAAACGGGCGACCCCTCGCCCACCCCGGAAACGCTTACTCCGTTTTCCGGAGCAAATTTCTCACTTTGGCTGCTCTTATTAATCCATTGCGTACGATAACTGTAACTATTCGACGTCGAATAGGGTTACATCATCAATGTCATACCACGGATTACGACCTATGTACGAATAACCGTCATAATGTCCAGTCGCTTCTACAAAGTAGAATTTAGTGTTAGATTCATCATCTAATCCCCAGTAATATGTACCTAAACCTGATTCACCTGGTATATTGACTAGAGCCCAAGCATGTCCTCCCCAATCGTCATCAGAATCAGATTTTACCAATCCGGTTGCCAACATTGCATCATATCCAAGCGCTTCTATCAAAGAGATATACAATATAGCCGCGTCTTCACAATCTCCAGATGCTTCCCACAACATCTCAATTGGATATTTTGGATATTCTGAGACATTAGAACCCTCGATGTCTAGAACATATTGTATGTCTCCAACAAATGCATAGATGAATTCTGCTTTTTCTAGGTCAGAAGTGAACCCATTTTGAACGGCCATATTCTCTAAAGTGTTTGCAAATGAAACTACATATTGTTCATTGGGAGTTGCGAATCTTGCATAAGTCGAAATATCATAGTAGTCGACAGAATGGTCTAGGTTTTTGAAAGTCGAATAATCATTATAATCAAAATTATACGTAAGTGAATAATCATCACCTTGGAAATCCCAAACAAATTGGTTAAATCTCTGAATGCGTAGGTCGATTACTGAATAACTGAATGTCATTTCACCATCGTACCCAACTCCATCGCCCAATCCAGATGCAATAATAGTATCAGAATAACCAACTTCTCTACTAGTATCGAAGTCTAGATTATAGCAATTGTTTGCAGAGCTTGGATTAATATCTATGCGATCATCTTCTGAATAGTCTGAATCCCATGCACAAACCTGTATCAAATTTGAATATATCTGATCGTCAATATCGACATAGAATTCAGTACCTAGTGAATAGTATGTGTATGTCTGTATGTTCCAGTATTGTCCTTCATTATCGGGGCCACAGCCAGAATTTACAGACTCTATGTATACGCACGCATATAATTCAGTAGTGCTGTCTAAGTAGTCCATGTTTGTATATAATTCGAAATAATCGAAGGTCAAAATAATGCCAACATCTGCAAAGTCATTAGCATCATCAACATCCATGATTCCATCACCATCGTCGTCATCATCAGAATTGTCTCCAATTCCATCACCATCAAAATCTGCCCAATCATCAGAGTCGAAGGGGAATAAATCCTGATCATCATCACCTCCGTCGTTATCGTCATCAGAATCTACAATATTGCAAATCTTATCGTTATCATAATCAGGAGGTCTACTGGCAGCATTTAGGGGGTCTGTGCTGCACTGTACCTCTTTGGCATCAGACCATCCATCGTTGTCATCATCAGCATCACCATCGTCATGACAACCATCGCCATCATTATCTGTATCGAGTGTAGATTTCCATCCGACATTACTTGTGTCACATCCATCATCAATGTCTAATATTCCGTCATTATCATCATCATCATCTTCTGTGTTATCATGACAACCATCTCCGTCGAAATCTGAAATTAGGTTAGACTCCCAATTTTCGTTGCCTCCTGCGGGGCAATCATCTTCATCATCATTTAATCCATCATTGTCTGAATCAGCAAGCAGCGGGTCAGTCCCTTGTTCTAACTCCTCGAGATCTGTGATTCCATCATCGTCAGAATCTCTGTATTCGTCTAAGATACTGATGGTGCCTGGAGAAAGTGAAGATAGCAAAATAATTACTGCAATAATTATTGCTGTGGCCCCAGAACCAATGATGAGCCATTTCTTATTCCCATTTTCTTTATTATTTTGAATTGGAAAAGTTTCACTAAATCCATTACCTTGATTGGAAATAACGTTATCTTCAGTATTAATATGCTCTTCATTGTGTGATTTAGCACCATTTTGAATCGCTAAAATTTGTTTTTCTGATGGTATCCATTGACCATCTTTGAGTAACCAATAACCATCTTCGCTGATTTGTGTCACAGTTGTGGGTTGACAAATCTACTAATCAACTGTTCCCCTGCACAATTATTTTCAATGAGCATTTAGTTTCGAACTATACAAGGTATCAAAGAGTATATGCTCAAAGAGGTTAATATGGCGAACAAACGAGTGAGCATGCTGATTCTTTTT
>JAACDL010000028.1 GCA_009936765.1 Methanobacteriota archaeon | reverse complement strand
GTAACTACAACTTCGATTATGCTGAAAACTTCCCCCAATTCGTTTTCACAAGAATAATTCACGGACCCTGTTTCCACAGCCGCTAACTTAATTTCAACAGTATATTCTTCGCCAGCAGTCAACGGAGTAGATGCACTTTCCCCATCAGAATCTACCAATGAAGAAGAGGTTTTTGACCAAGTAAGACGAAGTTGTGCTGTGATATTTACTTCCCCACTTGCATTAGAATTGAATGGGTTAGCATCGAATGAGTAACTATCAGCCACCCATTTTGCTTCAAGTTTAGCAATATGCGCTCCACTTGCAGGAGGTAATAGTTCTGTCCAAATCCAAGTTTCTCCAGGCGGAATCGTCCGATCTTCTGAATCCAGTGTCTGGCCTTCCCAAGTATACTCCAAATGTCCACTTACCGGAATCTGACCCGAATTGGTGACTGCGACTTCCCAGATGATATTGACATCACTGGTAGCCACGTTCTGGGATGGTACCGCATAGGGGTCGACTGAAACATCAGGGACTTCGAACTTGTCGAAATATCCGCTTATACGGTCATTGTCAGTGGATTCTTGAATGAATGTACCTGAGTTATATGGATCGATTAATGCTGTCACTTGGTGGTTACCAGATGGTAGTGTTGAGATGAATTGATACTCCAAAACAAAACTCCAAGCTTGTTGCGTGAATTCCCCGCCTGTAATATTAACATTGAAAATTGGCAATGGTAAATCCAGACCATTGTCATCTTTGATTTCAAGTTTCATTGGGACTTGAGTAATACCACTTCCACCTTCCCGGGCAATGTTACCAGATAGTGTCCAAGGGCCTTCCAATGCGCCAGATTCGACTTCTATCAACAGATCAATATGGTATAGGTCCATCCTCGGTTCAACTGTAAGTAATTCGTTGAACAGATTATTCTCATCGGCTTCGGTAACAGCATCATCGAGATCTACTGTGACTTCAACGAGGTGTTCTCCTGCCGAAGGTGCAGACATGGAATGATTGACCCATGTGCTTTCTCCAGCGAGAATAGAAGGAACGCTGAGGATTTGATTCTGACTACCCAAATCAATCATCATTCGGCTTGATTCTGCATCTTGGGAACCAGTATTGCTAATTTCAGTACTAATTAGAACGCTATCTCCTGAATTCACTGATGAAGGACTAGTAAGAATCAAGCTCGCCTCTAAATCTGCAAGCCCACTGACAATAATATCCCGGTAGAACATCTGTTCTCCTGCACCATCATAATCAAAAATAATCCAAACTTTGTGTTCCCCGACTGTAAGTCCAGACTGTACATACTGAATGTCAGTTGTTGATTCAGCAGGGATATCAACTGTGTTAGCAGTCATGAGTTGATTAGTAGCAACACCGTCCCAGTACAACTTGTATAGTACATCCTCTGCTTCGAAATTATTTGTATTTTGTAAGGTTAGAGTGATGATTACTGAACCGCCCTCGACCGGGCTTTGTGGACTGATTCCAACTGATGATTCAGAAGCCTGAACTCCTCCACTATCACCTGCACTTGCCGGCATAGGTATGACTGCCAAAACCATCATTGCGAGGATAAGGGTGGTCACAGAGCGACTTGCCATGTAACTAAGAGGCGGGGGGTAGCACTTGAAACAACCGACTGTAACCATGTCTCCGGCTACATATTAACAACACACAACACACCCCGTAGGGGGGTGTTGCAATGCGAGCATTCAAGGGCGAGTGGTGCTGTCAGGTGTTTGATGAGGCGCTTCATCTCAGTCCTATTGGTCCTAGTGATTATGACTATGGGGCAAAGTAATGAGATATTCTTGACCGATTCTAAGCAGGTCAAAGCAGCCGATAGCGACTTAGAATTAGTCTATTCAAATGGCCCATCTCAAGGACAAGATATGAAGGGCTTATTCACCTTGAGTATTGCATCGTCCGGCACTGGAACCCTTTCCAGTATGGAAATTGAAATTTCATCAGATGGAACCAGTTGGACTCAAGTCACCAATCTGACAACTACTCCATGGTTGAAGCATGTCGATACTACATCGTATGCTAATGGAACTTGGACATTCAGAGTTCGAGCATGGGATTCATCTGTGAGCAATCATACTGAATGGTACAACAGTGAAGAATTCAATATTGTAAATCAAGTTCCGATTATCACATCTTTTGCATTATCAAACTCGGGAGTTGGAAGTGGCGCATCTGCAACCGATAGAGCATGGTATGCATTGGAAGCGGATGGAACATTAGGATTCACATGGGCCGCTAGCGATGATGATCTAACTCACGCAAGTTTAGCGAATGCACCAGGACCTGGAAATCCATCTGATGATGGACCTGGAACTCTAGCCTATGGTTGGACATGGAATACAGGAGCGATTGCTGAAGGAACATACAATCCAAGATTGACTGTTTGGGACGGTTCAGGTCTATCTGCTAGTAAAACAATGTTCATTGGAATTGATAGAACTGCACCGGTAATGTCTCCACCAACTATCGGAGACGGTGGAGAATGGAGTGACAGCACAAGTATCACAATCTCAGACCTAGATACATCAGCAGATGACGGTAGTGGCTCTGGCATTGATTACATCCAAATCGAGCAAGACGGTGTTTGGACTGACGTAACTACATCTAGCACAACACTGAGTTTTGTTGAAGGTGAACACGTAATTTCCATACGTGCAATCGACAAGGTAGGAAATATTGGAAATGAAATTGATGTTGATATCAAAGTGGATGTCGATGAGCCTGAAGGTATTGGCTGGACTGTTGAAGAACTAACCACCAGCCTTATCGGTTCTGTGAATGTTTCATTCTCTGCACAGGACCTAGGTTCTGGAATAGATTCAGCCAACTCCAAAATCCAATATGGATTCGATTTGAATGGAGTCGGTGCAACCCCTGACCAATCCGGAAGATGGATTGACGTAGGAGTAAATGGATTGAATGGGACTGTTGGGTTGTCATCATGGTCGACTAAGTCTAGACAATATCTGATGCTAAGAGCTGTAGTTACTGATAATGCAGGCAATGAATTAGTCACCATACCTAACGCTGTCCAGATTTTACCAGGTCTAGATTTGTACTGGAATGCAACAGAAACTAATGTTGATCGTTTGGTAGTAAGACCAGGAGATACTAACGGTGATATTGTCATAACAAGTATGCTAGAAGCAAACAAAGACTTCGGCGGCGCTGTAACTGTATATCTCCAAGCGGCTCCAGCAGATAGAACCGCAGATGTTGATTGGACTACGATGCAAACCGTTGTTGTAGAAGGTGGGAATTTATCTGATGACTGTTTTTGTGAATTGATAATTTGGGACTATGTAGTTCCAAATACAGGTCAATGGGACCTCAGATTAGTAATTGATCCTAACAACAATGTCGATGAAAGAGATGAGTCAAACAATAACCATCACATGATGGTAACAGGAGCCAGTGTAACCGGAATAGGAGTAGTTACATCGTTTGCACCAGGCATAATCGCCTTACTACTTACTGGATTTGCAATAGCTTGGTACCAGAGGAAGAGTGTCACTCCTCCTCCCAACTAACTTCTTCATCTTCGGATAGTTCCATCATTTTCTCTACCGCTTCTTCGTCTTCAGGGTCAACCTGTGAAGCTTTCAAACGACGGCCTCTTCGGCTTGCAACATCTGACAAACCAGGAACTAAATCTGCGAACCCTTCAGCAGGTTCAGAAACATCTTCCTTTGCTTCGATGTAATCAATAGCACGCGCATCTATGCGAGATCTTCTTCTTTCCCGCTCTAAATGCTTGATTACGGTACCATGTTCACTACCACTTGCAAGCATCTCGATTGCTTGTCTTGCACTAGAAAGCCCAGCACCATCTCCAACGAGCACGACTGTGGACTTGTAAATTGAAATCTCAGTGTTAGTATGTTGCTCAATCATTTTCCTAATCTTTCCTTCAGAACCAATAATTCTAGCTCGAATCCTTCTTTGCTGATTGGAACGTTTTCCAACGTGGTCTCTAAGATCAACCATCTCGAAGAACCAATCATCTTGCAATAATTGTATTGCTCTATTAGGAGCCATTCCTCTTCCAACTGCCTTGATTACATCAGGGAGTTTGAGAGCCTTGACGGGGTCATAACCACCCGCATCTGCCCACTCAACTTCGATGTCTCCTGTTACAGAGTCTATCTGCAGGCTTTTACATCCTGCAGCCTTTTCTAGCTCTCGCCTAGTTGCTCCCTTGGCACCGATCAAGACCGCAATACGGTCTTTCGGAACACGCGGTAATGACTGACGCATATCCAAAGCGTGCAGCCTGCCCTTCTTCAACCCATATGCAATTTGAGTTCATTCTTCTTCACGGGGATTGATGTGCGATAAATCCATTTCCAGCACATCATACATGGCTTCTGCTAAGTTGGCTTCCAGTCCGTTCTTGTTTGCCCATTCTACCAACCTTGTAACATCTCTAACCAAGAATTCTTGACTCTTAGGGTGAGACTGGACTACCGCTTGACCTACGTCGATTACGACTGGTCTGTCGTCATGCCACATAATGTTGTAAGGTGAGAAATCTCCATGAACCATTTTTGCTTTTTGCCAAGTAACAGCAAGGAATTCAATTAATTCATCATAAACTACCTGAGGATTCAGTACTTTGACATCTCTTAATCGAGGAGAAGGACTGGTAGGCGTCCCCAGATAATCCATGACAAGTACGTTTTTGTGAACAGCAATAGGCTTAGGAACTGCTAATCCCCATTTGTCGAGACGTGAAAGATTTCTGAATTCTTTTCTGACCCAAAT
>JAACDL010000027.1 GCA_009936765.1 Methanobacteriota archaeon | reverse complement strand
GACCCTGCCGATTCGGGCAAAGTCGTAAGTGCCTTTGCAAATTGGCCAACTACACACTGGGAATTTGATTTCACCCGACATGGTTCACCTGTCTTAGACAGAGACGTACTCATTGTCAGCGGGGGGCAGGGAAATACCCGTTTTCCTTTGTTCGTAGAGATGGAGTCAGCCGATTTTGTCATGTTCTACTTTGAAGGACATAATCCAGAACAATTTGGGCCAGGCCAGCATTATGTCACACTAGATCAACTCCCCTCAAACCTACGCAATGCATCGGCCGAACAGGCTGTTGTTGCAATTGAGTTGACGACTCAAAACCCGGGGAATTCAAATGCTGTTCAAAGAATGGGTAGAGTTGAAGATCACACAAACCTAGGTATTCCCTTTCTCTATGTTTCACCAATAGATTCTATTCGATTAGACACGGGAGCAGGAATTGCCGGGGGACATGGTGATAGTCGATTGAAAGCCCGACAAAAGCAACTTGTCCGCAATAATCTTCCTACAGAAGAAACGACTCTTGCAGGCTATGCTAGTGTTGGTGCTTGTCCATTTGATGAACCTTGTCACGACCCGCAGAAAATTTCGGGCTGGACCGAGCAATGTCTACTGATTCACGGAGATTCAAATCGAGTAAATACTGCTCATCTTACATTGCCTAGGATGTGGTCATTTATCCACGATTCCTACAGGTATTCTGGCTCTCAGCTTACTGCGGTGTATGATTTTATGGGGCAAGTTATGGAGGACACAGCATCGTCAGGAATTGCTGCAGGTAGGGCATCTTTGGCTTGGACACCACACATCAGCGCGACACGAGGGCGCGCAGCATTAGGCGTTAATAGAGGACGTGGTTCCAAACACACCGATTTGCGCTCATACGGAGAAACCTATGGTTATCCAATGGGAGCCATTCGGATTCTAGATGGTAGTTTCAATCATTACTCCGAGCCTCACCATTATGAATCACGAGCACAAATGAAATCACTTACAGCGATGGAATTGGGTACTGGGGCTAAAATCTTGGCTGTTTTCAATACTTATTGTTCAGGTTTCACTGTTGATAGTTCAATTTTGAGTCTTGTTATCGCTGCAGTCGGCGGACGACACTTTCTTCTTTCGAGAAATATTCCGAAAAAGAAGTATTTGAGTAAGGACACATACACTGGATCCATGCATATTACCGACTGGTTATTTACTCGAGAGCCAGCTCCTCACTGGGATATTAACGTCTGGCCACGAGCCGTGAGCAATAATCCGCAAAATCGTTTACACATTTACGCTGTAGAAGGGCCTTGGACTTCAGTCCAAGCAAACGCTTCCGCGAGCACTACTGATGTCTATGGTCGCCGTACCCGAGCAAGAGTAGACCTTTATCGGTGCTCCAACGGTGTTTACATTGGCCAACCCCTCGCTGATTTAATAGGGGTCCCCATTTTTACCCCACTCGCTAATTGATGTTTATTAGGTGGTAATATGACTTATTCCGTAGACGATTTCATCATTGATTACAATTCTCTTCTCGCAAACTATTCACTTACTGGAGAACAAGAAAAAGTCGTTCGAACAATTGATGGTCCCGTTTTAGTTTCTGCTGGACCAGGTTCAGGGAAAACGGAATGTCTGGTAGCAAGGACACTTCGTCTTCTTGTAGTTGAAGGGGCGCATTCAGATTCAATAATCTTAACTACATTCACACGAAAAGCTGCTAGACAACTTCTTGACAGGTTGAGTTTTCGATTGGCGAAATTGAAAAGAAAGCGACCGGATATACAACAAATTACAGACGTAGACCTAACTGGAATTAGAATTGGAACAGTTCATAGTATAGCAGAAGGAATGCTTGCAGATTCGAGAACTCAGAGTTTTAACGGGATGACTGTCATCGATCCAATTCAACTTCGTATGCTTCTTGTTAACACCGGAAATACATCCAACATCTATGCACCGCGAGCTCATCCTCTTCGAACCTTTAACCAACAGCACTTCGGAAATCCACCTCCTTGGGAGGGCTGGGTGAATCGGCTGACTAGTCTAATGAATAGAATAACTGAAGATCAGATTGATTTGGACAAGTTGGCAGATCAAGGCGGTGAGCCGTTAATCGACTCCTACGAGTGGTATAGGAATGTAATGAAAGAGAGTCGAAGACTTGATTTTGCATTGTTGATTGAAATGTTGTTGAGCGAATTGAAACGAGGAACATTGGAAGAAATGATGAAATCAATCGAACACGTAATGGTTGACGAATATCAAGACACAAATCCGATTCAAGAGGATATTTTCTTCTCACTGGCTAGAAATACCAATCTTTGCGTAGTAGGGGATGATGATCAGTCTCTCTATCGATTCCGTGGTGCTTCAGTTGAATGCATGATCCGTTTTGACCAAGAATGTGTTACACGGTGGGACTTATCTCCGAAGAAATTCAGTATAATTGAAAACTTTAGATCTCACCCCCAAATCCTAGATTTCTATGAAGAATATATGAATTCACATACTGAACTGAATATTCGGAGTAATAGGTTACGAGAAAAAGGACAGCCGCCCTTGCTAGCAAAAGGCCCGACTCTAGCAGACCATTCTTCCGTTATTCTCTGTCAAGGCGCTGACAAGAACGAGGCTGATTACCAGTTGTCTGAGTTTATTAATAATTTAGAAGGAATTGTTGAAGATTGGAGTCAAGTTGCCATCTTATCGCCCTCTGTTCGTGAAGATACAAAGGATGGAATTGGTAATTTGGTTCGATTATTGGAAGAGCGGGGAATTCCTGTCTTCAATCCTAGGGGAAAGAACATGGCAGAGACGGAGGAGGTGATGACTTTATTCGGGCTGATGAGCATGGTTCTCGATGAGTTTTCAGCATTTCACGATATTTTGAACCCAAAGTTCGACTCAAGTACAATTGCTTGGATTGAAGAATCTAGGCTGTTAGCCTCTAGAATGATGTCTTCTTATGAACAGGTAGGGACATATGTGGAAAATGGGCGGGCTGCAATAGCCAACGCAGATGACAAGACCGCATACCCGCTGCTTGGTGTTATGTTTCATATCATCAACTTAGAACCATTTGTAGAGTGGGAAGTGGCCCCCGCTTCTGCATGGAGGCTTTCACAAGCAACAAAATGGCTAGAAGGATATTCGCGTACACCTAGTGGAAGAACAAGAACTCCTGCGTTTCTGAATCTTTTCGTTGAATCCGGAGAGATATCTCTTCATCAGTTAAACGGCTTCTACAAGTTAGCATGTAAGACAATCGTCGAAGAGCGAACTGTAGAGCACGAGGAAGAGGATGAGGTAGACATCCCTGGGCACATTTCAGTAATGACTATTCATCAAGCAAAGGGACTGGAATTTGATATTGTGATTGCCTACGGCCTTTGTTCTAGAAATAGCCCTAGTCATCGTATGCCAGCAGTGATGCATTCTTTTTTTGCTCCATTGAGAAAACGAGAACTCTCCGTATCACAAACTGTAGACCAACTCAGAGATTTTGATTCATTCAGAGCTCATTTCGTTGCGTTTTCAAGAGCAAAACACGCTTTAGTGCTTCATGATCCAGATTCTTGGTCAGGTAGGCCACATCAAAGAGGGCATTTCAATGAGGACAGAATAAATACAAGAGAATACATCCACAATTCGCCAAAAACGGAGGTGGTTCGATGACTACTCCTCTTGACAACTTGCGAGGGATTCTTCTAAACCAACCAAGCCAACAATTGATAGATCGTTATTCCTTTACAGGAGATATTCATCCATATACTGTATGTTCCAAACAATATGGGACATTCGAACATTATGGTTTTGCAAGAGCGTTACCTATTCAAGCTTGGTTCGGCGATGTGGTGCATATGACGATTGAGATGTTATTCCGTCAAGTATGCGGAGATATAGGCGATTCGGAAGGCAAAATCCAACCTGATTTACTGCCGGGTGATAAGGATGTAGAGTTTCATGCCACTACTGCCATTTCAATAATGAAATCAAAAGGAATTAACGCCCGAGAGAGTTCTCACGAAGTTGTAATAAATCTAATCAAGAAATTCAACACAACCGAAGGATTAAATTTTTACAAACGCATTGTTAAATCAGAGGTACGCCTTGAGACAATTATGGAACCAGAGGATAAAGAAATTAACCCATATATTATGAATGGTGTAATTGACGTACTAATATCGTCAACTAAAGGCTCTCTAGAAATTTGGGATTACAAAGCAATGAGAAAACCTGCAGAAAATGATCCGAAATTGTTAGTATTGAAGAAACAAATGTACAATTATGTTGAGATAGTTCAGTTACTTTACCCCGATAACATAATCTCAACTGCTGTACTCTATTTTGTCAACGAATTGCTTCCTGATGGCTCCGGTAAACCTGAATATCGAATCGATTTAACTGATCCAGAAATTTCCAGTTCTATTTCTGAAGCCAGAACATTTGCAAATGAAGTTGTCAAGAAGATTAGAGATGGCAAAACAACCGGTAAATTCCCTTTGCCAGGAAAGGGAACTGTAGACAGTCAAACGTGTGGAGCTTGTTTCCTCCGTTGGAGTTGCCCGTCAACCGACAAAGAATACACCCTTCAAGCGCCTTAATTGGCATCAGTCTCCTCCTCCAGTCACCAAGCCGTCCACAATGGTATAGCGGTTTTGCAATTCGACAAGAAACTCAGCGACCGTGTATGGGACCTCAAGGTCTCTTGATAGGTAGAAGCGAAGCATCATTGGGAACAGGGCGTGGATATGTCGGGGGTTCAAACGACCGTTATCATCACGAACCGGTTGTCCGAGAGGAACCGCGGCAATGGTTTCATCAATATGTTCCCATAGGTCATCATCTTCGCCTATATCTTCCTTCGATACTGTATCATCGGGCAGTGTTTTCCTCATGGTGATGGCAATGTCTTGCCCAGTCCCATGATCACTTGATAGAGCCTTTAGAGTGCCTTTTCCTTTGTCGACAATCACGACATCATGAGTTTCGAAACCAACCTCGATTAGTCCTCGCTGGATTTCGTTCCAAATTTCATTGTCACTATTTTGGAAAATTACAGTAAGAAACGCCCCGGGTCTCAGGACCCGATGCATTTCTCTGAAGGAATCGCGCATCAAATTTCCATAGTCACCTAAGTCCTTGTCTTGTGATTTATTGATTATCGCTTCTTGAGAAATGTCCGTGAATGAATCTAGCCATGCTTCTCCAAGGAAATTCAAATCTGAATAGTTAATATTAGAGCCAAATGGTGGATCCGTTAAACCATAATCTATGCTATCATCTGGAATTTGTTCAAGATTCGTGGCACTTTGAACACCAACAACAACAGGTGAGGTGATCGTTTCATTTTCGCCAATATTGCTGATGACTGCTGTGAGTTTCCGGTCAAATGCCTCGATTAGATTAATCTCCTCACGAACTGGCGGGACATATAGCGTCCCAGATTGGATGCCAACATGCCGGTGCTCATATTGCTGAAGGTATCGATTTCTAATGGACCCCCTAGTATGGATACTCAGTGCTGCTTGTCTTAGGACATGTCTGATTTCGATGCGGGACTGCTCTACTTCTTCATGAATAACTGCCAGTACTGCGAGATTCCTGGGTGTGTAAAAATGATGAACATGAGTTAATCCATGTGATTTCTTGGGCTGATTTAGATTTTCTCCATCTGGTAATTCCATAATTGGTATTTGTGTATCCAAAACCAATTGTCTGGCAAATTGCTGGCATTCTTCTTCTAATTCTAAATCCACCCTGTCTTGATACCCTTTTTTATTGCTATACCAAGTATGACACAGTTGCTGACGCACTGTCTCAAGAGTTGAATCCAAAAGAGGATCGGTAACTATTTCTTTCACTCTTTCCCACCCCTTCTTTCCACCTTTGGTAGTGCTCCAAGAGAATTGTTCTGAGCAGTTCGGGCAAGTACTATCAGTTCTTTCGACTTCGATAAATGTCGTTTCAGTTGAGCAACTAGGGCATTTCACTACATCTGACCACACTTGATAGCCCCATGTTTTCCTCGATATCTTCGCTCCAGTAGGAGATGCTCCATAGAGCACACCTACCCTCTCAGTCACTGCGCGCAATATTCTTTCTTTTTCAGATGTAAGAATGTCTGTTCTAGGTCTGCTGTTGTAGGCCCAAGCAAGATGGGCGGCGGCTGGACTCAAATCCGAGAGAATCACTTTTCGATGTTCACCTGCCTCTAGCCCGTGATGAGCTCCTAATCCAAGCATCCCACTACCACAAAATGGATCGATGACGAGCTGCCCCGGGGGGGTGTATGTCTCAATAAACGCTCTTGCAATTTCAGGGTTTACTTTAGTATGATAATTGAACAATCGATAAATCGACGAGTTGCGATCACCAGAGATAATGGTTTCATTGGGATCGATGATTCTGATTGTTTCATCTCTTTCAGAAATAGCAATTGTCGGTGTAACTGGATTGGCTCGCAGGAAGAAATTGGGGGGTGATTCTAGGGGCGATATCGATTCGTATTCTTTATTCCAAAACTCAATCATTGTAGCAACAGATTTGTGTTCTTGACCCAGAATATCAACGGCAGGATGTGAATCACCTATCGGGTTTCCAAACAAGTCTAATTGCATTATACCCTCCTTTACATCATACCTATTGAATGCTACGGTTTGCAGTAAGTGAACTTCTTTTTGATTGATTAGACTGTGAATAATTATGAGCGCTGTATCTATTTTAATTGTACTGAAACGACTCAGTGCCCCCATACGTT
>JAACDL010000181.1 GCA_009936765.1 Methanobacteriota archaeon | reverse complement strand
GCTAAGAGTTTGAGAACAATTCTTGGTGCTAAATTTCTTTACCCAATTGCTCAACTATCTTATTCTGGATACTTGATGCATGAAATGATAATGATTTGGTTATTCCCAATCTCAACAGAGTTCTTCATTACCGATATGGAAATGTCTGGTAACACAGCATTTATCCTAAACGCAATTCTTGCACTAACATTGACCTTCTTATCTGCAATGACATTGTATGTATTCGTTGAAAGGCCATGTATGAGACTACGTCACCATCCTATGATGAAGAGAATTGAGCTTTCATCTTCAGCACTAAACGCCAAACCTGTAGTTGCATCATCGTCATCTGGTAAACCTGCAACGATTGCTAGCGCTGCAGACTCTACTATTTTAGAAGCAGAAATTATCGATGATAGTTGGGCCTCACAAAAGGACAACCAGCCAATGTTTGGTACTTTTTCTGCAAAGGCTGCTATGGCAATCGGCCTAGTAATGCTACTATTATCTTCAACCATCCTTTACACTGTAATGTCTTCAGATGGAGGCGAACTGGAAGAAGCCGCTGATACAATTGCATCTGATGACCCCACTATTTTTGTCACAGATAGTTCGGGAATGCCGGTCAATGAAGCACCATTGGAAATGGATTTCATATTCAGTGATGTAGGAGAAACTGGAAAGGAGCCGAGTATTGGCATTACTTCTAGCGGCTGTATGTTCTTCATCGCGATGGAGAAACCAATGCGTTCATGTGATCATGGCGAAAGTTGGACAAATGTCGCAGACATCACCCAAGCCCCGTTTACGAGCGACCCTTACGGGTGGGTTGACCCTGTGACAGACCGCGTATTCAATATCCACATGATGGGGTTGGAATCCACATGGATTGGATGGTCCGACAATGATGGAGAATCATGGCTGGGCAATCCCCATGATTCAGGTACAACACCACTGAATGACCACATCAAGTTAGCATCTGGCCCTTGGACTGATGAAGGGCTAGGTCTTGTTGGTGTATTTTCTCAGAATATTTACGAAACTGCAGTATATTTCTGTTTCAATAAGTTAGTAGGTATTTCCTGCTTCACTAGTTTCGATGGTGGTGCTTCTTTCGAGTTAGGAGGCAATATTGTTGGCCTAGCATCGACAAACGGTGGATTACATGGTGCGATTACAACCGCTCCAGATGGAACTGTTTACGTAACTCCTCGTGTAGAAACTCCAACACTAATTTTCTCTAAAGATAACGGACTAACCTGGGATGAAAGGGAAATGGGAAATGATGCAGGCACGCCTAATCCTCGCAAAAACTCTGAAGTTGCCACTGACAGTGAATCCAACGCCTACCATATTTGGACTGGTGGCGACCAAGGTATTTACATGTCTAGAAGTACAGATTCCGGAGAATCGTGGGAGCAGGAAAGTATCCGTATAAGTCCAGCAGAAGTAATTTCTACAGCATTCCCTCAAACTGATTCTGGCGATCCTGGAAGAATCGCAATTACTTACCTTGGTAGCGAAAACGGTTCTTTGCTAGGAACTACAGATATCGATGGAAACGATTGGAATGGTAATGGGCACCTTGCTCCGGGTGGAGTTCACTATCACCTGTACGTAACTTACAGTCTAAACGCCCTAGATGATAACCCTACATTCCATACTCGTAGACTGACTAACGACCCTGTTCAAGTGGGTGCAATATGTCTGAACAGTGGTGATTGCCGTGCCGAAGAAGGAGGTTCTAACCGAAACCTACTGGATTTCAATGATCTAACAATTGACCTTGAAGGTCGCGTTTACATCGCATTTGCCGATGGTTGTATCGATGCTTGTGCAAGTAGTGAAAGTCCACAACCTGCCGATTCCAGAGCTGGCCGAGGCTCTGTATACTTCATGGCAAATGGACCTAGCCTGTATGTGGAAGTAGGAGAAATGATGTCACCAGCCACCGCACCAAGTACTGAAGAGCCTGATAAAATGGTCATTGCTCTACAATTGGCAGTTGCTAGAGAAGAAAGTGATGAAGAATAATCACGATTTTGCGTGAATTTTAATCACATCGTTATCGCTGCATTCATGTTCAGCACCTACTACTCGACGAGTGCGTCCATCTATCGCTTTGATGAAACCGTCTCCTAGATCACTATGGACCTTGTAAGCAAGAGCCTTCGTTTCAATTCCATCTGGGACTACGAAAGCATCGGGCAATATTCTGCCTTCTCCATCTTTCCAAGCAGTCTCATCTGCAACCGGATACACAACTACGTGATTCAGTGCATTGAAAAGAACCCTTGAGAGTAATAATGCGACACCAGTGCCACCAGCGCTAGATAGCTTTTCTTTCATTGAAGAAAGTGCGGTGATTTGGGCAGGGTTAAGTTTGGATTCATCTGTAATAGAGAAAGTGACGCTTCCTGGGTTATACGAAATCATTCCGCCTGAGTCTGCCCTGCGCAAAGCCAACTCCATGTCAGCCATAGTAGGCTGGACTATGCCGTTTGAATCGATAGCATCCCAAGGTGTACCCTTGGACGAATCCGCTTTGTTAGCAGCAATATGAATTGGAAACAATTGTTGTCTTAGGTGGAAAGCAAGTGAGTGGACTTTCTCTTCTGGCCACATCCAAGGGGTTTCAAGACCGCCCCATTGAGTCCTAAATCCATCAAGTGCCTGAAGGACATGTGAAAGGTTAGCCCCCAACCCAGTAAACCTCTCATGGAGGAATGTGCTCAATCCTTTTTCGCCTTCAGCCTGCACCCTACGTGATCCTCTAGACCAACCGTCATCTAGTATACCATGTATCCATGAATCTAGTTCTGCCGTAAGGAACGAGGTTTCTTCCTTCAATGAGGACTCTACATCTTCTACTGCAGCGATTGGATTCCCTTCAATGTCAGTCATACCAGCCGCATCTACAACCTGGATTAGCGCATCACAATCTGCTAAGTCAGAAAGGAACGCATTTCCTCTGCCTCTACCTTCAGATGCGCCAGGAACTAAACCTGCGACATCTACCAAAAATGTGGGTACTAGACGTACATGCCCCACACAGGTTCCTGTTCTTGGTTCACAAATGCTTCCTTGTCTAGGATCGTCGCTTGATACTGGCTCCATTCTGCCATCAGCCTCTAAGCGTTCACGCAAATCTTTGCATGGGCAAGGCTGAGGTGCTGATAGAAATGCAACGCCAACATTGGGATCTATTGTACAGAATGGATAATTTGCAATGTCGACTTTTGCCAGAGTTGCTGCGCTAAAGTATGTAGATTTGCCCACATTTGGCTTTCCAACCAAACCTATGCGCATTCCATTCACGCCTGAGTGATTCGCTCAATCAAATCGGACTTTGTTCCAGTATGAGATAATCCCATTGACTTTGCAACATCGACTAATTCAGCCTTCTTCATCTTCTTGAGTTCTGCTTCAGTAGGTGCGGATTCTTCTTCAGCGGCTTCTTCAGCAGATTCTTCGGCGTCTGCTTCTTCTGCCTCTTCGTAAGGAATGAATTCTATTCCGAGAGCGTTCCTGATTGCCATAAGTGCGATGTCCAATTCAGGGAGGTTGATGTTACCATCTGAATTAATGTCCATTACTTTCACGAGTTTCTCAACATCCCAAGGAGGTAAATCCGCGATTTCTCCAACTCTTAGAGCGTTTGCGAATTCAAACATATCAATCTCTCCAGAGTTATCTATGTCAGCCCAAGCGAAGAATTGTGCAGTGGTTGTTCCGCGGCCACACAACCACTTAGTTAGTGTAACAAGGTCCTCGTCGAAATTCACCGGGAACTCGTCGACTTCGTCGTTGTGAAGGTCTGCAGATACTTCGATTACTGTAGAGCCGCCTGTCACTTCTTCCTCGGATTCACCAATTATTAGGGTTGTATCAATTCCAACGCCCCTACCGAATAATGTCCTTATCGAAGTAGTTCCTTCAACTAGGTTGTAAGAGGAGATGTCACTCGTTGTACCGGTGGATGTTACCATTGTATTCCCGCCAAGTAGCGTTTTGATTACGCTGTTACCTGCTAGAATGTATCCGATTACTACACCGTAGAATGCAAATGCACCTGTGATTGCGAATCCTGAAAGGCCAATTGTTGGGTCTTCCACTTCGGATTCTATTAGTGCGTTTTCTGTCCACTCTCCCATTAGGAAAAGGATAGTCGAAAGAAGCCCACCTGCGATTACGAGCCATGATGCTGCTCCTGCAGATCCTGTCAATTCTTTGCCTGCTGCTAAAGGATAGGAGTGGAATAATGCAGCTAGTGCGAATACCCCTCCTATGACGTAAAAGTAAGACGAATTGACTACTGCGGCAACATTTGCCATACTGCCATCGCCAACCATTACATTCAGGCCGGTGAAGTAACCTAGTAGTGCGAAGACTGGTAGAAGTATTGCTCCACCAGCCGCTGCTGTTGCACCGGGACTGTTCACTACTGCGCTAGCATTACCACGCATAGTCGCAATCATGTTCGCAGATGCAGCCAATATTGGCATTAATCCTACTGTAACTAGAATTGCGCCGATTGATTGTGTGAATGCATCTGCGTTAGTAGATTCTGATAAGAAGAACGGAGGTACTGTGACGAATAGTAAGAACATGGATGCCTTGGTCAGACTTCCCGACCAAATCGGTTGTTCAGACACATGAGATAGAACGTGGTATCCTACTGCAAACATAAGAGCCAAAGGAACCCAGCCTGATGCGATGATATCGGCGATCCAGACTGTTCCAGTCCATCCCAGTGATTCTCCAAGAGCATTGCTGACTCTACTGAAGAGAAGGACTACTAGTCCCAGTATCATGAACCATGAAGGAACCGATACCGGAGATTCTCCGCGGTTTCCTAAAGTGATTAGTGAATTAACTAACAGGCTCATTACTAGAAGTGCTGAAACTAGCCCGTACAATGCCATCTGGGCTTCCCCATAGGTGATGAAGTCCCAGTAATCTAGAGTGCAGAGAACCAATCCAATTAGTGTCTGAACTGTCCAAACCAATGCCATCAGGGATGCATTTGCCTCGCTTGCAAGTCCGGAGCCTATTGTCCTAGAGTGAGCAACTAGTGCTCCACCGAGAAGGATTGCGAACAATGCTGTGGTCATTGCAACTTCACTGAAGTAAGCAAGAGCGCTGCCGTCATCATACGACCAACCTATGTTAGAAAGGGAGTCCAAAGCCGCTGGGTCGTAATTGTGCCAAGCTGAAAGGAAACCACCGATACCTGCCAATATTAACCAGAATACACCGGTTTGCATCCAAGTCCTTGCACCAGATCCTTCTTTCTCTTGGAACATATCTGCTGCAGGTCCTGCTGCCTTAGTTAGAAGGAACATTCCAAACTGACGAAGTGGATTGCTCATTCCACCGAATCCTTTCTGGATATAGTGTGTGAATAGCAAAAGTGTGCCAAGCAGAATAATTGCTGTTGTAAATGCCTCTGACATACATCACACCTCCTAGTCCGAAAGGACGCCTCCGATTAGGTTAGAAATTATCATTCCGCAACCGACAATGATTCCGATTAAGTAGTACCAAATCGCTGAACCTCCAAGATTATCCATGAATGGAATTATTTCGCCAATTACAGGTAGGTTATCCCATCCGAAGATATTGCTAAACATTGCAATAAGGCCGAGTAAGCCTACGCCCATTATGACAATTATTATTCTGGATGCGGATGGCTCTGCAACTCCTTCAGATACGTCTGGTAGGATGGTGTTGTTGGTCATGATATCACCTTGACCCCGTAGGGGTCATTTACGCCACCTGTGGTTTGGTCATAAACATTGACCAGCGAAATATCAAGGCGAGCGCAGATGAGACAGGGCATTTCCTCTTCGGTTCTTACCAGAACCAAGTGGTATCGGCATAGAATTATCAAGGTCGACTTCACGCCTCCAAACCGCTTTACAGTCACAATCTAGACCGTCTAAATCATGAATATCACCACTCACAGAATATCGCTCAATAGCAGCGACTACATCTCCATCACAGACTCCACAATTATGAGAGCCCCTTACTTTCCCGCCAGCGGTAGGGTGAATGATCAGACGGCTAACTTGGTCTTCAGAGCCATTGCCCGAATTTGTAGGGTGAATGTCATAATGAACATCGTGAATTAATTGAATGAGAGACCAGAGCCAAGGAGGACGGTATTCATTTGCTCTGAATAAGCGATCTATCACCGTGCCCCTCTGGATATTCATTGGATTAACACTGATCTCATCACTTCGACTTGCAACATCTCTAATCCATTTGGCACCATGAGTCAGAGCATCGCCTTCACTCATGAATGGTGGCTTAAACATCAGATAAGTTTTGACTCTGAGGCCAAAGTGTTGTAGGTTCTCAACCGCATTATCCCAACTTTTGATACTGAATCCTTTGTTAACATGGAACCGTAATACTTCATCATCATACGCTTCTAATCCAATCGCTACTGAGAATTTGGGGTTGATACTAGTGGCCCATTGCAACTTTTCTTTCGATAGTTGTTCAGTTCGACTCTCGACGACTAACTCCTTACCCATTTCATGGCAGTCCCGAAGAACTCTTTCTTGGAAATCAACTGGAATCTCTCTGTCTTCTAGCAAACTACCTGAGGTGTAAACTTTGACCATTCCCATAGATTCAAAATCATCAAATCTTGCAAGAGACTTTTCCCATTGTGAATGAAGATCTTCGCTTGTGACATCGTCCCTAGTATCGTTGAAGTAACCACAAAATGTGCATCCGCTAGACCACCACCAATGACAGCCTTTGGTTCTTAGAATAACTGTCAATGCTGTGGTTGGAGTACCATCTGCAAGAGTTTCTGGAGTGTAATAAACAGTAGCTGGATCTCTAGCATCCCAAGAGTTCTTTCTCTCCTGGGCCCAAGGCGCATTTGCCGGTGCTTTGACCAAATCATGAATGCGAGCAGCCCGTTTGTCCGAGTCACCCACCATGGTCAACTTACCATTCGCCATATCAATCCGTCCGGCTTCGCGTGTTTGAATCCTCGCTCAAATCAATGACCTAGTGAAGAAATCAACCAAGCGGGTTTCATAATCATCTGTATGAGTTAGCATCAAAGAAACGTGCTCATCGCTATCCATTCCTTTTCCAACATCATATCTAATTACTGAGTCTTCGAACCAGCACTCGACATTACCTTCCTGTCCATTTTCCAATGCGATTTCACACATTTCTTCGCCGTGGTGTAATCGAACTCTTTTGTCCTGGTTACCGTGAACGACATACATGTGGCGGTCACCAATTTCTGATGCTGCTTCAAGGGGATAATATTCTACTAAATTCTGACCCGCTGATATTTTGCCTGCGAATATTCCAGCAGGGCCTAAGAAGGTTGGAAGGCCTTGGAATTCTAATTCTTCAACAACGATTTTACCCATATCAGAATAACCCGAATCAAGCCAAACCGATTGCATTCTATCATCTAAAGAGAATGCAATTGCCACAGTTCCTGCACCCATTGAAGTTCCAAATAATCCAATGTCATCAGGCTCAGCACCCTGCTCTTCAACCAACCAATCGAAAACGGCTACTACATCTTTCCACTCATCTTGGCCGCCTGATACACGATTATCATCAATCGATGACTCACCGTGATCTCTCAAATCAAAGGAAATTACATTGAATCCAGCATTTGCTAGCATTCCTGATGAAATCATCAATTCTCCGCCTGACTTACACCCTCTAATCCCATGGACAAATATTACCCAAGGCATTGAATCGTTTTGTCTAAGATACCAAGCTGACAAAAATAGGTCTTCATCCTCGACTTCAATCGTTGCATTTTCATATCCTGGCCACCAATATTCGGAAAGTCCTTCCATGATATTAGATGTAATATTCTCAGATTTGGTTGACTCGTTGAGGGGGACTTCGTTTCGTAAAGGTGCGAATTGTTCAGGCGTATTTTGATCGAAGTTACCCCAGCAATCAGTATTTGTGTGAGCAACTGTATCATACACCTGCTTTCCAGCAAAATAATAACCATAAGGCATTATTAAAATCAGCATCAAAAAGAATGGTAACAACTCTTTCTTGAAACCCACGACTACAACTCCTTGTAGAGAATTGTCGAGCCCGCTTTCACGAACTCACCCTTTGGGTGTGCTTTGTCACCGTCCTCTGCACTAATTACGCAAGGCTTGAATCGATTTGCTGGAACTCTTACATCGACTCGGCTACCAAGTCTAATCATCCCAAATCTCTCACCTCGGCGCATCGTGTCGCCCTCTCCGGTCCAAGGAATAATAGTGCGGGCAAGAGCACCGGAGATTTGCATAACTTCTACAATCAAACCATCTTCCCTTTCAAACAAAGTTCTGACTCTTTCGTTGTATTCACTTTCTTTTCTGAATGCCGGTAGGAATGGGCCTCGACGCATTCCTTTTCCAGTTCTGTGTTCCATTCGGGTTATCTTACCAGCGATTGGAGAACGATTGACATGAACATCAAGAGGGGACATGAATACAGCCACTCGCCATACATCTGTGTCTGATTCTTCTCCTTTCGGAACTGCTTCGAATCTCTGTTCGGTTGAGAATGATAGAATCTCTTCGCACGGCTCAGGATGCCATGTTCCTGTGTGCTCATCTTCTTCAGCGCCTTCCATTTCTTCATTGGATGGCCTGCGACCAGTCGCTCTTTCTCTTCTTGCGAACATGACATGTCCATCTGCAGGGGAGACAATTATTCCTTCATCACGAGGGATTGGTCGATCTGGATCTCTCCAGAAATTAGCAAAGAATGCTGAGAGCATTAGCATGAATATACCCAAACCAGGGGCTATTCCGAATAATGGATCTACAAACCAGCCTACTAAAATGAAACCAGTTCCCATCAATGCTGGTGTGATTACTGGCAGAAATCCGCCTTTGGCGAGAAGAGACAATTTACTCACCTCACTGGTCGCCCGAAGTATCGCCGGATGTTCTCCAAGTTACTTCTGGTTCAGAGCCTGGTGCGGCCTCTACAACTGTTTCTGCGACTGGTTCAACCGCGGCTTCAACTGGAGTATCTTTTGCAGCAAAGTCGATTGCTGCGGCTCCTAACTCGGAGCCTTTCAGGTATCTGTTTCCATCCATATCGTAAGATTTAGCGAACTCGACGAATGCGTCACGGTCAGTAATTCCGTTCTTTTCCATAACGCCGGTTAGAACTGATTCTGACCAGTTCCATTCATCTTCTGAGTCATCGGAGCCATCACTTGACTCTTCTACTGCAGATGGATTTTCTTCTGATGTAACTTCATCTATGCCGGAAGCCTCTGAAAGTGTCATCTCGGCTGCTCGGGCCTCGACCATTTCATCCATTCTTTCAGTAATTGCTCTACCCATATGTTGAGATTGGCGTTCTGCTTCAGCAGCGGCTTCAATCATCTCATAGCGGCGCTTGATTGCTTTGTTGAGATCTTCGAACAGTGACATGTGGGACATGTACCATTCGTCACGAGTTTGAAGTTCGACAACTGCTAGGCGTAGGCCGTTATCCAATTCCTCTGCGATAGAGAATACCTTTCCAAGGCGGTCCTTCTCTCTCGCAAACTTTTCTTCCATCTTTTGCAATTCTGGTTCAAGGTGTTCCACTTGCTTACCAGACTTGCTTGCTTTCATTTCGAGATCGCGAATTCTTGCATCCTTCTCTGTAAGCAGAGATTCAAGACTCTCTTTTTCGATTTCACGTTCTACGATTTCTTTCTCGAGAACTTCGATTTCAGCCTTGGTACTAACGAGTTCTCTCTCTTGCTTCTCGTAAGCGCCCATCAGAATTAGAAGGCGCTCTGTTTCTTCAGCAAGTTTCTCTGTGAGTTCCTTATTTTGGGTCTCTGGAGTGATGGTTCCGTTTTCGGACATTTTCTCACCTAAGGCTATGCCTTCCTATCTACCGACTATGGCCATACATATCAAGCCGACGCTTGAACGATAGCAGATTTGTTGAATCTCTTGGTCCTTAGATAGAGTCAGTTGCTGCAACCAATTCTCTTGCGATGCTAACTTCGCCCATTGAATGCCCGGCATCTGGTACAATGATTAAGTTGCTATTTGGTAATGCTTTATGCAATTCCCAAGCACTCTTTGTAGGGCAAACTACATCGTATCTTCCTTGAACGATTGTGGTTGGAATCGATGTAATCTTTGATACATTGTTGAGAATGTGAGCCTCTTCCACGAAAATAGCATTGATGAAATAATGACATTCAATTCTAGCAAAGGCTACTGCAAAATCTAAATCTTCTGCTTTTTCGAGGTACTCCGGGTCTGGGAAAAGTCTGCTCGTTGCCATTTCCCATCGAGTCCATTCCCTAGCAGCAGCTCTTCTTATCTCGGCGTCACCGCTAGTTAATCTTGAGTAATATGCTTCAATCAAGTTATGCTGTTCAGGCTCAGGAATATGATCTCTGTAAGAATCAAATGCATCTGGAAAAATATGGCTCGCTCCATCTTGGTAAAACCATTGCAACTCGCCTTTCCTACACATGAAAATACCTCGCAACACAAGACTTAGAGCCCTGTTTGGATGGTTTTGTGCATAAATTAACGATAGTGTCGAACCCCACGACCCTCCGAAAACATGCCACTTATCTATCTCGAGATGCTCTCGTAGAACCTCTAAGTCCGAAACCGAAGCATGGGTATTATTGTCTTCTAGTTCAGCGTAAGGAGTGGATTGCCCACAGCCTCTTTGATCGAATTGGATAATGTCAAACTTCTCCGGATTGAAATAGCGACGATATGATGGTTGGCTGCCTCCACCTGGCCCCCCGTGAATAACAATCACTGGAATGCCGTCAGGGTTCCCGCTCCTCTCCCATGCGATTGTGTGAATTTCAGATACCTGTAACTTCCCTTCTGTGTGGGCTTCAATATGTGGAAATAGTACGTCATCGATACTCTCTGAGGATAGTTGCATGATTTGGGCAAATAAACCTAGAACATGTTCCTTTCGATTAATCCACACGGTTTATTGAGGGCGTTCGTTAGCGTCTCACAATGCAACCTAAGTCTGCGACTGATGTGTTTTC
>JAACDL010000180.1 GCA_009936765.1 Methanobacteriota archaeon | reverse complement strand
TACAATTGAGTTGTGAATTGATGCAGCAAAAATAACTAGCATGAAGAACATCATCCACCAAGTTGAGCCTAATCCGAAACTTCCTTCTCCTTCAAACAACACATCAGTATCGAATGAGAAAGTTATCAACGCATAAATGATTACTCCTAGAGATGGTAGTGCAACACAAGCATTCCATCCCCAGAATTGTATTTTTGAGTAGTTCTCATCTACCGCTCCAGTTTGTAACTGGCCGAAACCTCGAGCTACTGCAATAATCAATAATGACATGATCATTAGTAGAGATAACCAAAATGTGATTTGGATTATAGTACCTGCATTTGACATTTTATCGCATTGGAAATCTTCCGCACTCTCGCAAATATCTTCGGAGTATTCAATTGTCGTAGTTTGCGAGAAACTCATGTCACCAGTAATTTTTTGCTTAAACTTTAATTCGCCAAGTCCGTAATTTATCTCTGTAGACTCGGTTCCAGAAAAAGACTCTCCGAAAAATTCATCGTCATATTCGAAACTATACGATCCAGTGTACCAAGTATTTGAGCCAAGTGCACTTATCATGATGAAGAAAATTATTGCAGCCATCCCATATTTTCCTGCTTCCCATTTATCAATCTCGACTGAGGCAATACCGTTAGCAGCAATCGATTGGAAAAACGGTAAATCTCCTTCTAAGTCTGAGGTTTTTGCAGGTTTAGTCTTAGTTGTAGCCTTAGGTTTGCTAGTATTAGATACTTGATTGTTAGATCCTGAATTAGCACTTAATCTAGCAATTAATTCAGACTTTTTACCGCTTACTGGCAATCCTTCTGATTTCAGTTTATCTTTGAGTTGGGGAACTGTAAGAGATGACAAATCATCTTTAACCATGATTTGGACTACTACTGGTCGTTAATAATCCCTTACCCGATTTTTTTAATTTTCATCGGCTCTGGATAACACATGTAGAGTGCTACCCTTCTCTAAATTGGCTTTTACATCGACTGCCCAAGCATCTAATGAAACGTTTAGTACAGCAATTTCGTCACCTTGTTTTAGAGTATTGAATACACTAGGCCAGGAATTATCCCAGCCTTCTACAGCAATTCTTCCACTGTTGTCAAGTAGTACAATTCCCTTTCTTGTCCAAGGCTTTCCATTCTTCCCTACTCCCGACTTGTATGTGGTATAGGCAACTCTGCCTGCAACATTCCATCTTGCTTGGAAATCAAATAATCCAATGTCTCCATCTTCGGCCTCTGACGCCTTTTCGATTCTTGCATGTGGATCTACTTTAAGTTGCAATTCACCTTTCCAATTAGTCGACGGCACAACTCCTATTAGGCGTACAGTATCTCCTTTTTCGACATTCTCTGGGTAAGTAAGCACTCCTTCACTTTCTTCTGCTACGATTCTTACAAATGCAAAACCGCCGTCTTGCTCAATAGTTAGATTTGGGGCTTTATCTGGAATCTTTGTAGCACTAAATACCTCACAGAAGATATTGATTCGTGGTTTCAAATCCCCAAATGCAGTGAGGTCGTATACCTTAATGTCACCAGGTGGTTGATGTTGTCCTCCTTCAGGAAGATCATCATCACCAGACCCGTTAGGACATAATCCTGCCCAATCACATGTGGAGCATCGAATATCTTCAGGGTCTTCGACTTTAACTCCGCCTTCCGAGTATCCTCTCAATGGCCTAGGTATAGTCGGGCAATCATCAACAGTGATTTCAGAATCTTTGATTTCATGCCACAAATCACTCAATTTATTTTCCATTGAAGTAATTTCTTCGGCACTAGGTACTTCGATTGATTTTCGAACATTAACTCCGAGGTACCAAACTTCTAGAGCATCGGGTATTTCTCCACTATGAGTTATCGACCAAAGCATTGCATAGATACGCAATTGTTCAACATAGTTGCCACTCCTATCACCTCCGCCTCTACTCGCTTTTAGGTCCATGATTCTGATTTTACCACCGTGTCGATAGACTAAATCGTACTCTCCCTGGAACCAATGTTCAGGGTGAATTACATTGAGTGAAAATGGTGGTGCGTTAGGGTCAACGAACCATGGCCTTGCGATTTCCCAAGCTTCGACTAAATGACAATCTCCTTTTCTGGCAATCGGGTGTGGTCCAGTTTCCTCTCTTCCATCCGGTGCTGGGATTTCTTGGCGGTTTCCGTTACGCCAATCATTCAACTCTTGGTCAGAGATTGTATTCATGCATTCTTCAACTTCACCCATATGCATTCTTAGTGCGGTAACGCACATGTCTCGATATGCTTCCATTGAGTAGTCGTGCCAATTCCCGGCTTTCCTTGCGTCTTTACTCCAAGCAGCATGCATTTCATCTCTAATGGCTGGCCAGTGTGCATCAACTCTAGATTCACACCAAGAAATGAAATCACTTGGTAATTCATCATCGAATAGAGGCAATAATTTGTCAGCACCATTAGACAAAACGTCTGTCGGTGCAGTCGAGAATACTAATCCGGGTGATTCCATCAAAACTCTACAGACACATTCTTCCACAGCTCTACCCATGAATAAAGGAGGGGTTTGCGGGAACTTTAGTCGCATCTTATTTTGATACCACCAAAGTCTAGGACAATCATCCCAAGTGTTGGCCTGCGAGGCAGATAGTCTGTTGAATGGTCCGACACTGTCGGTCAGCGGATCAGCGCTATGCACTGGCATGTCACTGTAAGCACACACCAAGTCTATTCAAGGCTTCGATTTGATCTCAGCCCGAGTCGTTCTGGAATCTATTCTTAGTTGGACTAAACCTTCTCTCCATCCTAATTCAACAGAAGTTAATTTTACTACCATTCCTGGTCTGATTGAAAGCATCGTTCCGTTTATGGCAGAGCCAAATGCGACAACTTCCGCCACTCTCTCGCCATCCCAAATATGGAATGACATCATCGACCAAGGTCTTCCATCAGCACGCTTTCCATCTCTCTTAGAACAAGAAAGTACAACCCCCTCAACATTAGCCTTAGTCCTCAACATTCCCATGCGGGTTAATTCAGCATCTGTTTCAGGTACGATTGCGCTGAGTACGTCTAAATATAGACGCGGTTGCCTTCTCCATACGCCCGGTAATGCACCCGTGATGAACACATCATTATGTGGTGAATCGTGCATTTCAGGGAATGAACCTGGTTGGCTTTCTTCAAGAGTTACCATCTTGTCTCCTGCTTGAATCATAGCTCCTAATACCAGTTCTCCGTAATGATTTGGAAGTGGTCCCCAAGCACCTTGCAATTTCCCTTTCACATTAACCCGTGATGGTATTGAAGATAATGGCTCACAAGGCATGGTGATTTCTGGAGCATCATAGGGTACTTTGGAAACTGAACACCAATGGCATCCACCTGCTTCTCCATCACATGGAGACTTCAAGGGTAATCGGTTGTCACTATCCCACGACTTCATATTGTCATGAACCTCTCTGTATTCTGCAGTTGTAAGTGGATTTACATCCACTACTTTGCGCATTCCATTTGTGAGGTACCATCCTTCCAAACCTTCGCAAACTGTATCGTGAGTCTCGTTCCAAAGCCATGCATAGAAGTTCAACTGGGAGTCAAGACTCGATGCAAATTTACCTCCGCCGTCGCCCATTTTAATATCAATAATTCTAACTCTGCCGTCCCACCTAAGTACCAAATCACATTCTCCAGCAGCCCATCTATCGTTATGGTACATTCTTTGAGGTTCAGGGTTTCTTGGATCTTTAACCCAAGGCCTTGCAATTTCCCAGGCATCCTGCCAGGTAATTTTATCAGAATATTCATGAGTTTCATTTTTCCATGAAATCATACTGTTCGACTTCTCTGGTTGTGTAAAATGAGGTGGAGTATCCCAGCAAGGTGCAGGAATTGTAAATTCATTCACCCCTCCTCCTGCTTCGAAACATGCTTCAACTTCTTCCAGTTGTAGTGATATTCCATTCTCTAGCATACTGGATACTAATTCAAGATCGAAGTGATAATCAAAATCTCCTTCTGACCACATTGCTTCATCGAAAACTTTCTTTCCATTATCGAGGGCATCTTGTGCATGTTTAGGAACTAAGGTATACAACCAATCTCGTAATTCTTGTACAGAATTCACCTTTGGCGCTCTGTGCATAATAATGGCACAGAATGCATCTTCAACCTCAATTCCCATTACTTGGTGAGGAGAAAGAGGTCCCCTCAAGCCGATTCTGTAATTTAGGAACCACTGCTTTTCACAACGTAGAAATGTAGTGAGTGATGATGCAGACAATCTTCCTCTAGCTCTACCAATAGATTGTGCTTCGGGGGGAACCTGTGCTGGCATAATTCCCCCTCATGAATCAAATGAGTAATAGTCGCCTTTACTTCTCTGCTCTCTGTCTTTACGACTGGCGTTTTTGTTAATTCTTGGGCGCTTGGAGTCATGGTCTCTTCTGAAAGTGACATCAACTCCTGAAAGGAAACGGTTCATTCCTTTCCTAAGTTTGAATGGTCCTTCTGCCATACCATGCTTACCACCTTCTCCTTCGAAGACGAGTAATGAATCTGATACGATATCAATGAAATATACATCATGGTCGATAACAAATGCAGCCTTTTCATTGGCTTCCATTGTTCTACGAATTGCTTTTGCAGTTTCCATACGGGCATTAGCGTCCAGGTGTGCACTTGGTTCGTCAAGGAGGTACAGGCCGGCTTCTTTTCCGAGACAAATTGCAATAGCAACAGCTTGCGCTTCTCCTCCGGAGAGGTTGTTGACTTGTTTTGCAAGTAATTCATCAACGCCCAATGCTCGAATAACAGTGACATTGTATTCGCCTCCTCTCCACCTTGGGCCAACTTCCGCATCCAGCCAAGTTTGAACAGTGCAATCCATGTCTATATCGATATGCTGCGGTTTGTAGGAGATTGTAGCGTCAGCAGTAACCCATCCTGCATCATATTCGTGCTCTCCAGCGAGTATCTTCACCATTGTCGATTTACCAGTCCCGTTAGGCCCTACTACTCCTACAACCTCTGCTTGGTGGACCTTTCCGTCTCCAGTCTTGAGGTTGAAGTCTCCTAGTTTCTTCTCAATCCCGCCCCATTCTACTACTGGGCTTCCTAGTTCATTAGAACGGTCTGTGTGGGTTTGGAATTTGATTGGTTTATCTCTTATGCGAACATTTTGTTCTACCAGGAAACCATCCAAGTAAGCATTTATTGCCTGACGGGTTGATCTTGCCGGGGTAAATATTCCGAATGCCCCTTTCTGGCCATAGACAATGTGAACTAAATCCGCTAAGACGTCTAATACTGCTAAATCGTGTTCAATAACAATTACTCGAGATGTTTCCGATAACTCTTGAATTATTTTCACAATTCGCATCCTTTCATGGATATCGAGGTATGATGAAGGTTCATCAAAGAAGTATACGTCTGCATCTTTCAACAAAGTTGCACATATCGCAACTCTTTGTAACTCTCCTCCAGAGAGTTGGTCTAGATTTCTTTCTAGCAGATGGTCAATTCCTAACTTCTCTACCATCTCTTGAAACATTTCTCGTTCATCTACTGAACTGAGTAAGTCACCGACCTTTCCTTTGACTGCTTTTGGTATGTGATCTACATACTGTGGTTTCAATGCAACTGTGATTTCAGATTCACTGACATTTACTAGGAAATCTCTCAATTCACCACGAGGTAGGCTAGCAATGACATCTTCCCACCAAGATTCATCAGCCTCAAAGTCGCCCAGGTTTGGGATTATTGAGCCACTTAAAATATTGAATGCTGTAGATTTACCCATTCCGTTTGGTCCAAGAATTCCTACGACTGATTCCTTAGATGGAGTTGGTAGGCGGAATAGTCTGAACCCGTTAAGTGAATAGCGATGAATCATATCACTTTCTAATTCAGCAGGTAACTGCGTAATTATCAATGCATCATGAGGACATTTGTTTACGCATATCCCGCAACCAATGCATAGAGACTCAGAGATATGTGGTTTCCCCGTAGATTCATCCATAACGACACATTCTTGCCCATTACGAACAGGAGGACAAAATGTCATGCATTCATCCATGCATTTCTTTGGTTGACAGTTGTCTTCTTTCAGTACTGCAACTCGCAAATCAATCCCCTCCAGTAAAGTCGTCTTGCCTAATGTTCATGAATCAGCCGGTAGTTCTGACAAAACTATGCTGTTTAGCAATAGGTTGCTAACGCATCGACTTGCCGAAGCAAGTAATTCTCTCAAACCAGTCCTTTGACGTGCTCGTGGCCACGGATTAACTTGGTTGTACATGGAGTTGGGAACTTCATGCTAGCCTTGCGAAGAGCATCCTTAGCTACTAGGTAATTCTCAGGAGTGAACTGCAGTGATACAACACGCTGACCACGCTTTACACGAGCAGCAGTACCCACGTTCTTTCCGAAAGCACAACGCATTCCTTGTGATACACGGTCTGCACCAGCACCAGTAGCCTGCTTGTTTTCACGAAGAACGTGATGAGGATAGGTGTGGATGCGAAGAGCGTAATTTTGTGCACCAGCGACTTTTCTGATTGTTGAATTGGAAATTACACGGGCTGCTTCTAATGCTGTGTGTCTAATTTGACAAGATTCATCAGCGATCAGATTTAGTTCCATTAAGAACTCTCCTGTCTCTGCAGCACGGCGATTACCGGCGTAGAAATTAAGGATACGGTTGTTAGGAACACCACCGATATACTTGCGTCGGGTATATGCAGGACCTTTCAGTCTGCGGTACATACTTGCGGGCTTACGTGCCATGCTTGATACCTCCGGGCGAGTTTGCGACTGACCTTCCCTATTTGACCATACCGATGGTTTCCCTTTTCCTCCCATAGGGGAAAGGTCATGGATGGTGCCCTCACAGGGGGGGGTAATGTCGAGCTGGCGTAGACTCCTTGAAGAGGAATCAGAACATCAGTGGTTATCGTTTGCCGTATTTACTATTTTAGTTATTACAGGCGCTGTGTTAATCGATTGGTCGAATGAACTTTCAGGAGTTCATCAGGGCGGGCAGATGAATGCTGATGGAATTATTTACGATTCCGCTGGCGATGCAATCATGTATCAAACCGAAAATGGAATGAGAATTTCAACACCGTCCTCGGACAATAGTGCTCAATACGCCACATGTTTGGAACAGTATGATAAAATCACATTCTTTTGTTCAGGTCTAGAAGGTAGCATTTTCTTTATTGAGGAAGATAGCCCATTCTGTGAAGAGATATGGTGCCCATTGCAAATTGGGGATAATATCACTGCAAAAAGAGTCTCAAAGAACGATGACGCTTTGCTTATGGTAGTCGAGGATGGAACAAGTGATTCCTTGGCTGCGATTTGGCTTCCTGATCCATCGAGCTCAGCTTCGGTCACTGAACACGAAGGAAACATGCATTTGGAAACAATGATTGCTACTCCAGACGGTTGGTTAGTGGGGGGATCTTGGCAAGCTCCTGCTAATTGGCTAGGTTCAAACCCAGCATCTCCACCAATGTTTGAATTGGTATTGTCTGTAACCTGGGATGGAATAGTAGCCCCATCAATCGATATCGTCCACATGGGTGATGAAGGTATGATTCACAACATCTTCGAAGTAGAAGATGGTTTCATTGCTACTGGTACTGCAGATACCATACAAATCCAGAATGGTGAAGCAACATCGATGGGGATATCAAGTTACGCTGCTGTTGTAGACAATAATGACAACGTGTGGCTTTTCGGAAACATTGGTTCTTCAACGGTTGCTGTTATCTCAGGTGAGGATGTTCAAGTCGAGAAATTACCAGAGTCTCTGAAATTTGTTCCAACTCACATAAGTTGTGATAAAGATGGAATGATTTCTGTTCACGGAATAAATGGGGACGATAGCCCCGGCGCTATATCTATAGACAGCAACGCTCGAAGTTCATTTACTAGCCTTAGAGGAATACTAGATCTAGGTTTCATACTTGTTACATTGTTGATAATGTCGATTATGGCATGGAATGTAACAGATGCAATACGCAAGGGGCAAGTATTCTGAGATATACTCTCAATCTGAAAAGATTGATTGAAAATCAAGGGCATCATTTACCTACCCCCGCCGAGGTCGCAACACTCTAGCGCAAGCAATGGATGTGTCCCGATGGCGAAGAGAGGAATGATGGACCAGTATATGGATATTAAAACGGAGTATCCAGATTCCGTTCTTTTCTTCCGCATGGGTGATTTCTATGAGCAATTTCATGACGACGCAGTAGTCTCTTCAGAAGTCCTAGGGATCTCTCTAACTAGCCGGGACAAGAAAGCAGACCAGCCTATTCCAATGGCTGGATTCCCCTGGCACGCATTGGAGGATAACCTCCGCCAAATGCTTCAAGCCGGCCACAAAGTATGCGTGGCGGAGCAAGAAGAGGAGTTGAGGGAGGGTGCGAAATTGCTAGAAAGAGTAGTAACCAGAGTTTACACTCCAGGTTCTCTTTACGAAGAAAGTTTGATTGGAACAGATGAAATCGCAGGCCTCGCTGCAATATGCATAAAATCAGAAGGACTTGGAATTGCAATTCTTGATGCATCTACTGGTCATGTATGGACGGTTGAGCATCATGGAGATGAAAGATGGGGACGATTACTAGATGATTTACTTCGCAGCAACCCTCGTGAAGTAATATTTTCACCTCGAGATGCTGAAAGAGAAGAACTTCGTAATGTCATTTCACAATTAGATGGAGTGACTCTTTCTCAACATTCATCATCGAAAAGGAAAGGGCAGGATGCTCTGAAGAGTATTCTGGATGTAGCTGATTTAGGACATATCGACTTGGATGACTCCCCATTAGCAATGGATGCGGCCGGATTAGCGGCAGACTATCTTGCTGCAATGCATATCGTCGATACTGTCGATGTAAGGGAAGTAGAGATAATGCGTCCTGAAGGGAGTATGATTCTAGATCAAACCACTCTCCGTAATTTGGAGTTGACTCAGACCCTCGCTGGAGAAAAAGAAGGCTCCTTGATTGGCGCTATTGACCGATGCAGGACATCTATGGGTCGTAGGACTCTAAAGCAATGGCTACTAAGACCACTAGCAAATAAAATCCAAATCGAAAGCCGTCAAGATTCAGTGGCTTCACTAGCAAGGTCATCTAGAAGATTAGATGAAGTTAGAGATAATCTGAGGGGTCTTAGGGATATGGAGAGGCTTGCAACTCAACTATCTTACAACCGCTCAGGCGGTAGAGACTTACTAGCAATAGGTCTTGCTTTAGAGAGAATGCCTAGGCTAAAATCCATATGTCAAGAAATGGATGATGAATTGTTGAATAAATTATCAAAAGATTTGGATGTTCTTGAGATGATGCGTATTGATATCCAAGCCAATATGAATGACGAAATCCCTTTGTCACTAAGAGATGGCGGAATAATCCGCGAAGGAATTGACTCGAAGTTAGATGAATTGCGTGATGCTGCAGCAATCGGTCACAAATGGTTCAAAGATTTGGAAACCAAAGAGCGAGCAAGACTACAAATTCCTTCCCTTAAGGTAAGGCACAACCGGCAAATAGGCTGGTTTATCGAAGTTACAAAGACTCATGTTTCTAAGGTCCCTGATGAATGGAAAAGAAAACAACAGATGACTAACGGTAATCGATATGTAACCGATGAATTAGTTGAATGGGAAGATAGACTGATGACGGCTGCTAGCAAAGCCAATACAATGGAATATGATATGTTCCGTGATCTAAGAGATAGGTGCAAGGATAAATCCCGAACTCTAGGGAACATTAGTTCTAATGTTGGCCAAATCGATGTATTGCAGTGCTTTGCAGAAGTTGCTAGAACACGCTCTTGGACAAGACCTTCAATCTTTGAAGATGATAGATTGGTGGCTAAAGGATTGAGATATCCAGTTTTAGAGGTTCAATCAGGGTTCGTTCCTAACGATATCAAGTTTGACAAAAAGCGTAAGTTTTTGTTGATAACAGGTCCAAATATGGGTGGTAAATCTACTCACTTACGATGTGCTGCTTTGTTGTCAGTACTTGCTCAAGTAGGCTCCTTTGTTCCAGCTAGCAGTGCACAAATTGGAATGGTTGACCGTATTTTCACTAGAGTTGGAGCATCGGATGATATCCGCAGAGGGCGTTCTACCTTCATGATGGAAATGATGGAAGTTGCTCATATTCTGAAAAGAGCATCTTCAAAGTCACTAATCTTATTGGATGAAATTGGCAGGGGTACTTCGACCTTCGATGGTCTCTCAATAGCATGGTCTGTTACCGAAGACATCTGCAGTAGAATCAGAGCAAGAACATTATTTGCAACTCATTACCATCAATTAATTGGTCTTGAAGGTCAGTCTGAGGGCTTGGTAAATGTACACGTACAAGTAGCAGAATCTGATGGAGGATTAAAATTCCTTCACACGGTTGCAGATGGTCCTTGTGACGATTCCTACGGTGTGCAAGTTGCTGCTTTAGCAGGGCTGCCACGCCATGTTGTAGAACGCTCAAGCGATCTCCTAAGTTTCTTGGAAAAACAAGCAGATGGGGCGAAAGCCGGTGAGAAAGGAGCCCCTACTGCCCGAAGTGCAGGCCAATCTTCACTGCTAGGATTCGTTGGCCAACCTCAAGTTAGAATCGAAAAAGACCCGCTTGCAGATGCTTTGAAGCAATCACTTTCGAGTATAGACCCAGACTCTATGAGTCCACGTCAAGCACACGACGCACTATACAATTTATTGAGAATCTTGGAGGGTGAAAAATGAGTGACCCAGGTCGAATCAAACAATTAGACGATCGTACAATCGGACATATTGCCGCCGGTGAAGTAGTCGAAAGGCCAGCACAGGTAGTGAAGGAGTTGATTGAGAATTCAATCGATGCAGGTTCCAAGAGAATTACGATTGAAATCGAAAGAGGTGGTTTTGATTTGATGAGGATAACCGATGATGGTTCTGGAATCCATGAGGATGACTTGTCCCTTTCATTAGATCGTCATGCAACTAGTAAGTTGAGTACACAGGAAGACTTGGCAGCGATTGGTACTCTCGGCTTTAGGGGAGAGGCATTAGCTAGTATTGGAATGGTCAGCAAGTTGTCAATTTCAAGCCGACCAAGCGGTACAGAAGGACGTCAAATCTCTATGGACAATGGTGCCAAAGAGACCATTAGACCTGCAGGAATTGCAGAAGGAACTTGCATCGATGTATCACACCTTTTCGCAAATCAGCCAGCAAGACTTGCTTTCCAAAGAAGACCTGCTACAGAAACAAGCAGAATCGTAGATGTTGTAGTATCTCACGCAATTTGCCATCCAGAGGTAGGGTTTAGGTTATCTAGTGATGAAAAGGTGATTTTGGAAGTACCTGCAGTTGATGAGATGGAAGATCGCCTGTATGATGTTCTTGGAAGGCAAGCCGGTAAAATGATACAAATTTCTCCTCCACCAAGTGACAAAGACGCACCTGGTCAAGAAAATTGGACTGGTTGGATTTCGACTCCAGATATTACTAGAGGCAAAGGTGACGATATTCACATTCTCATAAATGGTAGACCAGTGGCT
>JAACDL010000179.1 GCA_009936765.1 Methanobacteriota archaeon | reverse complement strand
CTTGTGTAGTTAGACCAAGTGCATCGTTGAAGTTCAAGAAAACACCGAATAACATCAATAGAACGATGAAAGAAGTTCCAGATACTGGCTCAATTCCAGTCTCACCCATTACTCTGACAGCAATCGCTCCTAGAAGGAATGTTGTCATCAGTAGAATTAGAGAGAATACAATACTTGCCATAATTGGGAAATCACCGAGCATGAAAATTATGATCATCGAACCAAATGTTAACAACATGAAGATTGGAATGTGCGCAAGAGGCCATTCATACCATCCCTTACCTTTCATGTACTCCTTCCCACTATCTCCTTTGAATGCCTTGCCGATGTCAACGAAGATGTTAGCAAATGTTTTCCACATCTTGAGAAGACCAAATATTCCTCCACCTACAATCGCACCGATAGCGATGAAACGTACTGCCTTAGAGAAGGCATACATTTGAACTGCTCCAGTTTCAACACCGCATGCACTAATTTCAGATTGGCTAACTGCTGAAGCCATACATGATGCATACAAAGCTCCAGGTAAATCTTGCAGAGGAACGCTTGCACCAAGTTGACCTTCGTAAACTGGTACATTGAAAGCGACTGCAAGAGGCACTAGGAAGAACCAACCGACAATAGTTCCAAGGTTGACCAAGAAAGCAACCCTCGTCTTCATGAACCAACCTATTGCGAACATAGATGGAGTCAGAGCAACTCCAACATACGTGTACATGAACGGATTGTACCATTGTTCAGCATCATAATGGGCAGGACCTTTAGCAACTCCATCGACAACTTCTCCAGGTTGGTGGATTTTTGCCTTTGAATAGAATGAAGCCACACCAAAACCATCCGCAGACGCTAGACCTGCCAAATAATCAGTTACAGCTACTGTCTTACCCTTCATGTAAATGAGAGGATATTCAATGATAAACAATGCAAGCATTGTGATACTAGTCCAAACTCCAATAGTTTTCAGCGATTCCCTAGCGTGCTCTACGGCGCCTGTGCTGACATCGCTTGCGATATCTAACATCTTGAGGGTTGCTTCGAAGCCAGGGAGTGGGAGAGGATCTTCAACCAACCAAACTCTTCTGAATATAATGAAGTACATCACTCCTAAGAACCCTGCAAACATCGAAGCTACTATTCCTACGAATGCTAATCTGATAGTTTCACCAGCACCTAATACAATTAGGGGGCCGTCTGATAACCAGTATTGTTTATCTGCGGCTAACAGGAAAATTGCAGGGAATGTGAAAATAAATCCCGTAGATGCATGGGTGGCACCAGTAGTTGCTGAAGTTGCGATGTTAACTTCTGAAGGAGACCACTTGAGGGCCATACCTAGTACGTATGCAATATACCATGCTGCTGAAATCGCTAGACCTAACTTTAGTCCGATGTATGCAGTTACTCCAGAGAATACTGCTCCAATTGCAATACCGAGCAAAACCTTGCGAGTATCCCAGTGGGAAACTTCGAATGCTTCCTCGAGATTCTTTTCCTCAAGGTATTGTTCTAGAACACCAGTGTTGAGATTGTTATACATCTCATCATCTAGCCATGTCAAGGTGCCGTTTTCGATAGCCTTGAGGCCTTCCGGAGTAACCGGTTGGCGGTAGGCAGACTTCTTGACACCCATTTTCTCACCAGATTATGATAAGTTCAATGGTCACGCATGATCTTGTAAAGACCAAGAGCTTCCATCCACATGATTTCTTTTCCACCTTCGATGTCCATCTCTTCTTCTAGAGGTAGAATCATCATTGAGTGGTCACGCATGTTCATTGCATGGACTTCAGAACCTTCGACGTGAGTAACCAATGCGGTTCCTTTCTCGATAAGTGGTACGTTAATGGAAGATGAAACACTGCCTACGTGAGAGATTTTAGCACCAGTGAAAATGTCTACAAGTTCTATTCGTGCCTTAGCAGAACCGTGCTTACCTGGTTTAGATGTTGAAATGGAATTTATCTTGTATGCTCTGTCATCGACACAGCAATATCGGCCGACCTTGAGTGTTCTGATTTCTACACGAGTTGTTCCTGGCATGTGGCTCCCTCATTTCGTGGCTGTAGTTCGGGCTTATGACCGTTGCCATTGATTCAAGTCACTACTCACAAGTTACGAACGTCTAACCGATTCCCATTTTCACCTTTGATTCCTAAACAAAACGGTAACAATTTTTCAGCAACGTCATCAGGATTTGTTAAGTCTCCATTTTCATAGTAGCCAATGAAACTTTCCAGTGAAGGGAAGGAATCTGGATTAGCACCACGGATTTCTTTCTGCATACCCGTATCTACAATACCTGGAGCAATAGATAACGAAGAGATATTGCGCTCAATACCTTCTTCAGCCATACACATAGACCACATGTCAAGTCCTGCTTTGGAAACGCAATATGCGCTCCACCCATGTATTGACCTCTTAGCAGCACCACTAGAGATTGTTGTTATCCTAGTATGGCTATGACCGCCGATTGAGGCCTTCAGTTGGTTTGTTAAGTCTTGCACTCCAATTAAATTAACTTGTATTGAGTGAGACCAATTTTGAATATCTGCATCCATCATATTCTCAATTGGATGAATAGTACCAGCATTATGCACAATACCAGAAAGGTGGCCAAATTTGCTAGATACTTTTGCCACAGCATCGGTTATTTGGGTTCCAACGCCTAGATCACACGCAATAAAAATCGAATCCGGTTGTAACTCTATCAATTCTGATTTAACAGATTCAAGTTCATCACTTTGTCTTGCTAAAGCAATCACAGGACTACCATTTCTGGCAATAGACAATGCAATCGACTTTCCAATCCCTTTCGATGCGCCAGTTACCAGATAGGCTCCTTCCATGAAACTCATAGGAAGGATTTGGCCTTTGATGCTTCTTACTGGTCCCAAATACGGTACCCGTCTGAATCTGAATACCAATGTCTTCCGTCCTCGTCTTTGTACCAATTAACTCCATTTTCATCTACTGGTAACCAATCACCAGGAGGTAAT
>JAACDL010000178.1 GCA_009936765.1 Methanobacteriota archaeon | reverse complement strand
GTCTGATACTATTCAATGAGTTCTAGGTGCAATAATAATTCCACATCAACAATTATCTGACATCAGAATTGGAATGCTCGTACCGGGATTTGAACCCGGGTCGAAGCCTCGAGAGGGCTTCATGATGGGCCACTACACTATACGAGCGACAAACCACCGACTTGTCACATGTATTTATTCTGAGCGGGTCTTGTTGGTCTATACCTTCAGATAATGTGAAAGTGAAAATAGGCTCTGTATGTTGCGTTTCATTCTGCTAAAACATCTTCACTTTCAGCCTACTCTCTCCTTCTTTTCTTGATATAGTGAGGGTGGTTAATTCGGTTCATGAACCCAAACATCCGCTTCTCGGACCTAACTCCGAGTGGAGAAGTAAAAAGCATGAATACAAGATCTGATACACACGTAGTAACATCAGATGGAAAGTTCGACTGGCAACCTCTAAAAATAGAGGTTCCAGTTACCTGGCAGAACCTAGCACGCCGTACAAGAGGTGAGGCTTGATGAGTCGAACTGGCCGCCTGCGTAACGAAATTGCACAATTCTTGGAATCAAATGGTGTTTCCAACACCAGCCAGATTCTTGATCACGTAAACCAGCGTTTCCGCTGGGGTGCTACCATGAACCAAGTTGGAAATGTACTAGCTCGTGATAGCCGCTTTGAGAAACTCGGACTCACCGAGGGCATAACAATGGCTGGATTCCGCGAAAGAGTCTGTATTTGGGCTCTAGTAGCGAACTGACCATGTACCCCTGTCATCCCCCATAGGTCTGATGTGGCGCGAGGTCGTTGAGTTATCACGTCCGAAAAATGTCGTACTAGCGGCAATTACGGTACCATTAGGTGCTCACCTAGCCCTCGGTGGAGATTGGTCTTTCCAATCTCTAGGTCTCGTCGCCCTTCAGACCACTTCTGCTATTTGTTTCATGGCAGCAGGTAATACCTTCAATGATATTGCAGATTTAGATATAGATAAGGTGGCTAAACCTCATCGCCCAATTCCTTCAGAACGTATTTCAATCGGTTCTGCAAAAAAAGTTGCATATGCATTCACATTACTCAGTGCAATGTGTATGGCATCAGCAATTCCATTTACCGATCAACCATACCCATTGGTTGCTATTTGGTCTCTCGCTGCAATGCTGATGTACACATATGATGCCGGACCGCAGACTAAGAAGTTGGGACTCATTGGCAATATTGCAATCTCTTTGATGGTTGGTGCAGTAATTCTCTATGGTGCATCCGCTGTTTCATTGGCAAACACTCCGATAGTAATGTTCGCAGCAGGTGTTGCATTCTTCGCTAACCTAGCCAGAGAGATAATCAAAGATTGTGAAGACATGGAGTCCGATGAAGGGAGGAATACTCTTCCTATGCGAATTGGCTTGATGAATGCTAGAGCAACCGCCTATGTTTTCATTCTTGCATCGATGATAACTCTTGGATTGGCGCATTTGTATGGACCATTCGAATATCACCAAATTGTGTTTCATGCACCTGCAATATTCATTCTGTTTTCCTTGAATGGACCCCTTTTCAGAGGAGAGGATTACAAAGCTCAGCAAAATGTTCGAATTGGAATGTTGCTTGGACTTTTGGCCTTTGCAGTGCAAGTAAGCATTCTCTGACTTAGAAGCCTACGCCCATTAAGTCGCCCATGGCAGACCATGCGCCTGAATCAACTAAGTACGCTAGCAAACTCATTTGAGCCCACATTCGATTTTCTGCCTGGTCAAATACAATACTGTTAGCGTGATCCATTACTGCGTCGGTTACTTCGTCGCCACGATGTGCTGGTAAACAATGCATGAATGCCCAGTTGTCGCTAGCATTGTCGACTAATTCCATGTTAACTTGGAACCCATCGAATGCCTTTATTTTGTCCTTCATGTCTTCCTCACCCATTGAAATGAATACGTCAGTGTAGATTACATTGGCATCCTTTACTGCTTCTTTCGGGTCGTTTGTAGCAATCATTTCAGAACCATTTTCCTTAGCCAAATCCTCAGCTCTTGCTACTATGTCTTCAGCAGGTTCGAATCCTTTCGGGAATGCATAATGCAAGTCAATACCTAGCATACCACATGCAAGCATCAAATCGTGGAGTACATTGTTACCATCGCCAACCCATGAAACTTTGAGACCCTCTCTGTCAGGGAAGTGCTCTAGTATCGTCATTAAATCAGCAGCGGCTTGACACGGATGATGCTTATCAGATAGTGCATTGAGTACTGGGACATCTGAGTTTGCTGCTAGTTCTGCAACATCTGCATGAGCAAAGCATCGGTAAGTGATTGCCCCTAGGAAACGGGATAGGACGTTTGCAGTGTCTGCTACAGTCTCAGATTTACCAAGTTGGATGTCATTTTTCAAGAGTGTTAGTGGATATCCGCCTAAGCGGTTAATTCCTACTTCGAAGGATACACGTGTTCTTGTGCTAGGTTTCTCGTAAATGCTACCAACTGCCAAATCTGCAAGTGGAAAGAAGTTCATGGCGATTTCATCGCCAGATTTCCACATCTTCTTGAATTCTATTGCCCAATTAAGTATGTCTTCAAAATCTTCAGCAACGTCGTCTATCGCCAGTAAATGCTCTGCCATACAAACTGCCCCTTGAGGACGGTTGAAAGACACATCGGTCAAAATCAGTTCTTTTCGTGCTCGATATCAGCTGCGAATCCATCTCTTGCATCGCTCATTCCACCGAATAATGCCTGAGCAAACGTCAGAACATCTGCCATACCATCTTCAGTTTCACTGGACAAAGGAGTCAATCCCGGTGTCTGCGAGAACTGTTGCATCATTCGCAATTGATTGATTGCGAACTCAGTTCTCTGTCCACCTGCTTCATCATACAACGCCATCTCAAGGATTTCGAGACGTTCTGACCACTCTAGGATCTTCTCAAGTTCATCTTCGTCTAAAAGGTCTGACTTGGATAGGAAGTTCTTGGTAGGTAGTCCTAATCTGAACTCAACGATACTTGATAGTAGCATCTGTGATACGAATCCAGAAGGGCTTCGTGAAAGCATTGGGTCGAATAGATAGATGATTGCAGCCTGGTCCTGTCCCAAAACTTCAATCAAATGTGATGATGCTTCACGGAATGCGAATAATTCAACCTGTCCTGGCGTGTCGACAACGATTAGTTCTCCAGACAATGCATGTAACTCATCAGCAACATCCAGTGCTTGAGCCGCTACTAAATCAGCAGCTAAGATTTGTGCACCGTTAGGTCCAAGGTCATACTCATTCATTACTTCGGTAAGTGAAATAATGTCTCTTACATCGAATTCAGCATCATAGTGTACCCTTTCCGCTCCAGGATCGAGATTTACTGCAATGATTTCAGTCTCAATGAACCTGCTCCAACGCTGAAATGATGTTACCAACGATGACTTTCCAGCACCTGCAGTTCCTACTACGAAAATTACTGGGGGGGATGACGTATCTAGTCCTACCATGTTTCAGGGGCCAAGTCCTCCCCTCATCAACCTACCGTTTTGATAATCAAACGGCAAGATGTTGGTGAGAATCTTCGCACAATGGTTATACGCTGCGCGATGATGGAGAGATGCCGCCATGCGGTATGAGGAGGCCAAATTATGAGCGAAGAAGATACAAACCAACCACCAATGCCACCCGGCATGCCACCAGCACCACCAGGAATGCCTCCAGCACCACCAGGTATGCCACCTGCTCCGCCGGGTATGCCACCTGCTCCACCAGGTATGCCAGCAGCTCCACCAGGTATGCCAGCAGCTCCACCAGGTATGCCAGCGGCTCCACCAGGTATGCCACCGGCTCCGCCAGGTATGCCAGCAGCTCCACCAGGTATGCCAGCAGCCCCTCCGGGTATGCCACCAGCTCCACCAGGTATGCCAGCAGCCCCTCCGGGTATGCCAGCCCCTCCAATGGATATGCCACCGGCTCCACCAGGTATGCCAGCAGCCCCTCCGGGTATGCCAGCACCTCCAATGGATATGCCTCCAGCACCTCC
>JAACDL010000177.1 GCA_009936765.1 Methanobacteriota archaeon | reverse complement strand
TGTTTGATTATCGAAATATGTTGTAACGTGGTATTGCAACAATTCCCAAAGATCTTCAACAATCAATTGAGGTGCTCCTGCGTCACGATTCTCACGTAGTCTCTGATTGATTCTTAGTACGTCAACCAACTTGTGGGTTAAGTCGTCTTCAGAACGGTCTCCAGAGTCTAGAGTGATGGATGGTCTAACTGTGATTGGAGGTACTGGTAGAACTTTCAGAATAATCCATTCTGGTCTGTTCTCCTTGTGCATACCTAGGAAGATAAGGTGTTCCTGAGGTATTCCTTGAAGCCATTCACGGATATCACGAGCATTCAACTTTCGCTCTGTTGGCTTGCCGCCACCTTGAGCTGCAATGTTCTCTTTGAAAGTTGTAGGCTTGTCCAAAACAATTTTTCCTTGTTGGGACTTGCAGTGCATACAGATAGTTCTCTTTGCTTCTGAAGTCTTCTTCTCGATATCCTTGATAATCTTCGAGAATTCAGTAGACCCAACACCGTGCTTTGTGATTAAATCACGTACACGAGCACGATAGAAATCTTGCTCTGAAAGTTCTGGGTTTGAAGGGTGGGTTCCTTCTGCGTCGTGAAGAAGAATCTTGCTACACGAATTACAAGTTGCTTTGATTGCAGTCTTGATCAGATTAACGAATCCAATGTGGATAACTGGCAACTCAAGTTGAATGTGCCCGAAGTGACCTGGACTTTCGTCATACTTACAATTGTCAGTTGGGCATAGCAAACCAGGTTCAATAACACCCATGTGAGGGTCCATCAAACCTTGGCGGAATGCGTGTCCGTCATCTTTGTATGTATCAGCAGTCTTTACCTCAACTGAAGACATTCTTCTGATTTCAGTAGGGTCCATCAATCCGAAGCGGATGCTTGCGATTCTCTTTGGAATCATTGTTGTGCTATTTTGGCTCATCTGCGGTCCTCCAGTTCTAGACGCATTGCCACTCCGAGACTCTTCATCTCGTCAAGTAGCAACTTGAATGCGTAAGAGGTTTGAATCTTGTAAACCTCTGCTCCGTCACCATGAATTGGTGACACATATGTACGGCGTTTCGGATCATACCAAGCAACGTGACCAGATTGGGCACAAACGAACAAGTCTATTCCGTCTGATTCGTCTAGTAGTCTATCCTTGATGACCATTGATGCACCGTGTGCAATCAAACAATCACGTTCCATTTCACCAAACCTTAGACCACCCTGTCGAGCACGTCCTTCAGTAGGTTGTCTGGTTAGAATCTGTACACGTCCACGGCTGCGAGCGTGAATCTTTCCAGATACCATGTGGTGAAGTTTCTGGTAGTAGATACATCCAACGAAAATCTCTGAAGGGTATGTTTCTCCTGTTTCTCCATTGATCATGAATTCTCTTCCAGTGTGGTCGTATCCATTGCGAACTAAGCTGTCACGTAGGCTTCCTTCTTTCTCTCCTCTGAATGCAGTTCCGTCGATTCTACGTCCTTCTAGAGAACCAACTTTACCACCAATCATTTCGAGAACGTGTGCAACTGTCATTCTAGATGGAATCGCGTGCGGGTTGATGATTAGGTCAGGTACTATACCATCACGAGTGAATGGCATGTCTTCTTCATTGACTAGGCGTCCAATAACTCCCTTCTGTCCGTGACGTGAAGCGAACTTATCTCCAATCTCAGGGACTTTGTGGGAACGGACCATACATCGTACAAGACGCCCAGAATCTAGAGATTCCGTGACATACACGTTGTCGACCCATCCTTTCTCACCATGACGAATTGGCATGGATGATTCACGGCGTTCTTGAGCTTGTAAGAAGGCACCTGCTCCTGTTTCTTCAAGGAAACGAGGAGGGCTGGTCTTACCAACTAGTACATCTCCACCTTCAAGATACTTCTCTGGGTGAGGAAGACCATCGCCTTCCAGGTGATCGTAAGATCCAATCGGTTTCAAGCCTTTGACTTCTTCAAGTCCAGTTCCTGGAATCTCGATTTCTTCAACTTGACCACCAGGGAAACGGCGACGCTCTGCGTTGTAAGTACGGTTGAATGTCGAACGTCCTAGAGCACGTTGTACGCTTGAACGGTTCATGATTACAGCATCCTGCATGTTGTATCCATGAAGGCTCATAACTGCTACAATGAAGTTCTGTCCACCAGGGCGGCTATCGAACTTTGTAGTATCCATAGCTTGTGTGTGGGTAATGGAACGCTGCGGATAATGCAGGATGTGCAATCTTGTATCTGGGCGTAGGCGGTAGTTAGCACTAGGAAGACCTAATGATTGCTTTACCATTGCAGTACCACCAGTAACACGTGGTGTAGAGTTGTGCTCAGGATATGGAATCAATGAAGCACATACTCCGAGTACTAGTTGTGGATCAATCTCACAATGCGTGTGTTCGCTTGTGTAAAGCAAATCAACATCAAAGACAGCATCGGCTTTTACTCCGTTAGGCATTGTGATTCTAGCCTGTAGTTTAGCAGAAATTGCGCCTGGCTCTCCAAGATTCAACCAAGTGATAGTTGAATGGCTAACTGGCCTACCTGCATACTCATTTCCTTCAGGGACTACTTCTGGTAGAACGAAAGGTCTTGGAGCGATGTAAAGGTCTTCTTCTTCCTCTGCATCTACCCATTCGACGACTCCTTCATTGACCAAATCTTTGAAAGTCATATCGCCAGCAGATACCATCTCTAGGTGCTTCTGAGTTAATCTAGGTGCACCATCGTAAAGAATCAATACAGGCCTTAGGATTCTTCCTTTGTCTGTGTTGATGAAAATATCGCGGTTTGTAGTGTCGTATCTAATTGATACTTCAGGACGAATTGCTCCTCTACGGCGTGCGTTCTTGAATTGAGTTACCAGATTCTTACCACGCTTGTGGATTCCGTAAATGTCACCATTAACGTGAATTCTGTCACCATCTGTCCAATCATCAGGCTGGAAAACATCCATTTCATCCAAACGAGAGCGGATTTCAGTTTCTGGAATTGCTTCAGAAACATCGATCATCTGAGCTGCATTCTTTACTAGTCCACAGTTCTGACCTTCAGGGGTCTCGTTAGGGCATAATCGGCCCCACTGAGTCGGGTGCAAGTCACGTGCTTCGAAGTGAGGTTGGCTTCTAACTAGAGGGCTTGTTACACGCCTCATGTGAGATAGTGCAGAAAGGTATGTTGTTCTGTCAAGTAGTTGACTTACACCAGAGCGTCCACCAACCCAGTTTCCTGTGGCTAGTGCGTGCATAATCTTGCTAGTAAGTACATCAGGCCTCAGACATGAAGTAATCTTCAGTTCACGCTTCCTGTTGTGGTGACGTTCTAGTTGGTACTTTAGGTCACGAGCCAACTGTCCCATGGATACACGGAACAAGTCTTCGATAAGGTCTCCTGCGAGGCGGACACGCTTGTTTGCATAGTGGTCTTTGTCGTTTGGCTTACGGCTAGTAATTGCCATTTCCAAAACTTGGCGGACGATTCTTCCTAGGAAAATCGCTTTCTTCTTACGATCTTCTTCTGAATCTCCCAAGTGAGGAAGTAGTTCACGGTCGAGCAACTGAGTTACACGAGCTTCACGGTATTCCTTCTGCTGTCCTGCGGCGAACTTCTTCTCTAACCACTGGTGAGCTTCTTCTAGAGAGTCAACTGCGTATTCTTCGTTATCCTTGACTTCGTTAATGTTAGCAACGATGAACTTGAAGGTCTCAGTAGGACCTGCAATTGCCTGGAATAGTTCTTGGTCGTTTTCAATACCAAGTGCTCTCATCAAAAGAACCACAGGGATTGCTGTTGTTCCTGCAGTACTAATCTTGACCATTAGCATTCCATCACGGCGCTTTTCAACAGTTAGAGGCTTTCTCATTCCGTCTTTCTGTGAGAAAATCTTTGCGACTTCTGTCTTCTTTGCATACCTCTTGTTAATTTCAACAGTTACACGGTTTGGAGCTAAATCCTCCATAGAGATTAGTACACGTTCAGTACCGTTGATGATGAAGTAGCCTCCAGGGTCTAGAGGATCTTCGCCTTTGGTTCTGAGGAGTTTTTCCCACATCTTGTGGTCTTCATCAGAAGTAGTAGGGTGCAGTACTTTGTCTCCTGCTACGTGGTTAGCGTGAAGATTGCATCTTCTACTACGAACCATGATTGGCATGTTGCCAACTTGAACTCCCTTCTCTGGTTGAGAAGGAACTCCATTCTTGAATATAGTGAAATCCATACGTACTGGAGACATGTAAGTCAACTTACGTAGTCTGCATTCCATAGGGATGGAAGGGTGGTCGCTACCATCTGCTTCTCTGATTGTTGGTTCACCAAGTTGAATGTTCTTAACACGGATGATGATGTCTTGGTCGATTACGTCTAATTTGATTAGACCGCCCATATCGTCTTCGACTTCTTCATCAGTACCCACTCGGATGCTGCGAACAATCTTCTCCATGCGTGAAACTGAGTTATCACCGGTTGGGATACAATCGTCGTATGATGCTAACTGGTGGTTAACCAGGCTGCGTTCTCGGAAAAATGATTCAATAATCTCCTTCATGGTATCACCTCAGCTCAGCTGCCCTCCACTATCAATCGATAAGCGATTGATTTTCCAGCGGATGGTGATTTACGGATAACCTTCAGAACACGGTCCGAGAGCCATCCTGCAGGCAGAGGAACATGTTCCTCGTCGCCTTCAGCGTTTGCATCTCTTGCACGCTCTACTGTCTCCTTAATCACCTGGACAACTGGATCTGTAATCAGAATCTTCGGTAGAAGTTCCTTTGCTAGGCGAGGTTCGCCTGTTTCTTCGTCAGTAGTAAGAAGGCCCCATGGCTCAAGTTCACTTTCTTCATCTTCTACTGCAACAAGTTCCTGATGAGGAACTAGCACGTGATTTAGAACATTAAATTTGGTACCAGCCAAATCCATGTCATCATCGTCCAAGGCTTTCTTAGAGATGGTAATCTTGCGGCTGCGACGCTTCTGGCGCCTCTGGCCTAATTCAGCAAGTGCATTCATTGCACCTGTAAAAATCTCATCGTCTTTGGATACTCCGAGGCATGAAGCAATTTCATCTGCCGCCATGGCCTTGATATCGGTCATGTTGCGGTCCGTGGCCAATTTGTGAGCGTATTCCTCAGCAATTCCCATTTCCATTAAACGCTTCTTGGTTGCTGATTTAACTACCAAACAAATTCACCCCTGTAGCCCTTGCATACGTCGAACCTGAGCCTAAAAGGCGGGCCTGACGGGGTTCGAACCCGCGACCGTCCGGTTAAAAGCCGGAAGCTCTACCTGACTAAGCTACAGGCCCAATTGTATGCGTTGGGCTTTCTGGCCGACCTGCAAAGGGTTATTAAAACCTCCGCCGGCCAAATTGGCATCAAAAATGCGACACTAAGAGGGAGGATTGACAATTCCTCATCAGATACGGCTTATTGCCAAGAGGCATAAAGGCTTCGGCTCCGACGGATGGTTGAAGCGCATGGATGAAAGAGAGGTATTTTCACCCCTGCATGCAGAGAGAGAGATTGAGTTCCTAAAAAAGCCACCTAGCGCCACGATTTGGTCGCCTTTGAACGGAGTTAGTTTTCGACTATTAATACCAAGTACAGTATACCCACCAAGGGAAGACACTGACCTTCTGGCAAGAAGAATAATTTCTTTTGGCCCTGGCCGAGGCAGAACGTTTCTCGAAATAGGGTGTGGATCTGGAGCTGTAAGCATTCTGGCCGCATCCATGGGATGGAAGGTTTCGAGTTGCGACATCAATCCATTCGCCGTAGCCGCAACTAAAGGCAATATGGTTGAAAACCAACTCGATGCTGAAATCAAAGAAGGTGGAGTCGGACCCGAAGAGTTTCCTTTCACTGGAAACTACGACATGATTGTATGGAATCTCCCCTACATTCCGCACAGTGAGATAAATGAAGTTCTTGGCCCTATGGAGGAGGCCAGTCTAATCGACACCGATAGACTGGGCTTGGGCCATCGGATGTTACGCAGCATAATTAGTAATCAACTACTTGCACCTAAAGGAAGAATACTCACAATCTCACGAAAAGATTCATTTGAAGACACACTTATTTTTGCACATAGAGTTTGGGATGAGATTGAATTTGGAGACGGAGAGAAATTGGCATTAACTTGTTTCTGGAGACCATATGAAGGAGCCGAGAAAATATTTGTAGAATCTACAGGTTCAACAAATGATGATCTACTAATGAAAAACGGCATTGGCACACACATATCAACTAAGTTTCAAAGTGCTGGGAGAGGGCGTAGAGACAGAATATGGAATTCGACAGATAGTAGTTATGCAGGCTCTTGGATTGTTGCAGAAGGTGGTAAAATCAATCCCGGTCATTTACAACTATCAGGCGCATTAGCAGTATTGAATGTATTTCAAAATGAACAATTACTACTGAAGTGGCCAAATGATATTCTCATCGGGAACCGTAAATTGTGCGGGATTCTAGCAGAAGGGAAATCAAATAATCAGTTCACTAAGGTAGTTCTAGGAATTGGTATAAATTTGAAAAAGAGCGATACGAATGAACATACGGATTACTCTTCATTAGATGAAATCCTTGAAACTGAACATGAAGAAGTAGATTCTTTATTGAACAGAGAACTATCATCATTGCTGGAAGTACTACCAGACATCCCTCCGGTTCGCCACTCAGAAATCAGAATACAAATTCTCGAAAAAATGCGTCTTTTTGGTATTCCTGTTCACAATGGTAAGACCTACAAATCATTTGGACTGAATGAACATGGCCAATTAGTACTAGGGGAACTGGCAATTGATGATGGAGAAGACATTGAATGGATTTAGTCATCCAGTATAGCTTCAACAGGTTCATCTTTTTTAGCATCAATTCTCTTCAAAACACCAAAGATAAGAATCACTCCGCCCAATAAATATAGCCCATAGTCAAAGATGATCCCTCTACTCAAAGAATATTTGATTTCGGACTCTTCCATTCCCAGTATTACAAACGAGTGAATGCCTGACTCTTTAGCAGTGTATTCCCAATTACCTTGATCTGAATCCACATCTCCAGAGAGTATCCAATCGCCAGACGGGGTGTAAACACCTGGCCTCACTACACCTTCTGTGATTTCCAATGTGAATGTGTCGCCTTTCGAAATATCGTACTTAATAGTGAATTCATTTTCAGAACCCTCTCCTATAGTGGTAGGATTAACCCAAGTTTGCATAATAAGCATAATCAGGATTATTGATGAACCGATGAGGATCATAACGTCCTCTCCTTTAACTGGCGGCGCTCCACCTCCGGCTCCCATGAACCTGTGGAAGAAGGATGAGCACTTCAACGCTTTCTTGGCTTGCGACTAAATTCCATTCTCTCACGGACAAGTCTAATCTTACCACTGGAAGTTTGACTGATTACCTTTCCAACTACTAATTCGGACTTAATCGATTCATAATCTTCGAGTTTGACCATTAGAATACATTTACCATCTTCATAGTCATAAAGTCTGACGGGATATTTTGAAAGATATTCGGCGAGCTCTG
>JAACDL010000176.1 GCA_009936765.1 Methanobacteriota archaeon | reverse complement strand
ATCGCTACAACTGCAACAGCCTCGTGAGGGTCAAGGACAAGAAGTACAACAGGTGTCAGCATTGTCGATAGTCCAAAACCAGCAGGGACAGTCAATGCTGCAGCAAGGAATGCGGTGAAAACGATTAGAATAATTGTAGCTTCCACATCCACTCTCAATGAATACTAGCCAATGAACTTTTCATCATTCTAATTTGATTCGTGAGTTATCTACCCACTCATCCCAACTTGAATCAAATCCAACGTAGTGAATTAGATAGGAATCTCCAGACATCTCTCTGATAATTGCATCCCACCAACTTCCTTTCCACTCAACTTTGATCTGCATACTTTCTGAATATGGGTTGTTGAATGGATGGTTATCTGGTCTTTCAGTCCACCCAGTCGGGCCAACTACATACGTTGTGTTCCTTGTTTCAACTTTAGAAGTTGCTCTTTCATCGTATGTGATAGATTGAATTGCTGAGGATTTGATGTTACCTTCGCCTAACTTTGGATGAGCATATGCATATCCTCTTAGTGTTCCATCGGAAATTATAGCATCACGAATAACGACTTCAGGTTTTAGTTGCACTAACTCAGAATCTTCAGAACCAATCATCAATTTAGCAAGAGATCGATAGTCAATTTCTGAATCTAATCCAATTCCCATTTCGCTAAATTCTTGCATCACATCATCTATTGATATTGGATTATCACCCATTTCAGTAAGGATTCTGAAATATTCTCTTGCAGATATTTTGCCGCTATTATCTGTATCAAAAATCTGGAATGATTCGATAAGTTCTCTTTCCTCCTCAGAATCGTTTTCGATATAATCTTGAACTTCTTTGGATTCTTCAATCAGAGGTTCAATTCTTCCCCATTCGACATTATACTCTACATCTCCATCATCAAAATGGATGTTAAATGTAAAATCTGCATTCTCACTGGCGATTTTTCCAGGGAAATAGTGGCCATGGTTTTTCCAATTAACGAACACTCTATCCCCTGATTTGAAGGGTATGCTGGCCGGGCGGATGGATCCGGGGGATGTCCCAATTATAACGGCTAATTTAGTTTCAATCATTGTGTCTTTTGGAACCTCAACTTTGTAGGTTCCATCATCATTAATCGCTACAACTCTGCATCGATTTAGCCATCGAGAATTTGTTGGACTGTGGTACTCAACATGGTCTCCAACATGGAAGGATTGAGGTAGTTCAATTTCGGGAGTAGGTGGGGCTTGGTAAGGAACATTCTCTCCAAGCAACCCCAACTGTTGTAGTGCTGTGATAACCGCTGTAGTAACTGCAGCGGGGTCGTTATTGATTACCGTATTACTTACTACATCTCCGCCTATAACTGAATCTTGCATGTTGATGTTGTTGCCTTCTGATGGTGGTGTTGGTACCCATTCATCCCCTGTCCACATAAATTTACCATCGGGGCTCATTACGGGTTCGGACATAGTTTGCGCTTGTAGTCTAAAAATATCAATTAATCGCAAGTCATTCTTCGTCGGCATCTTGAGTTATGCCTTCATCAGTGCACTTATTGACTGCCACCACTTCGCTTAACCATGAAGCCAATACATGCCTTAGTTGCGTGCTTACTCATTTCGACATCTTTAGCTGGATGTTTTGGAGATGATGACGAAATAATTTCAGACTGCACAGACTCTGATGCTGTCAATTATAATCCAGATGCCGATGAAGATGATGGTTCATGTGTGATGCCTGCTGCACAGACTGAATTGGAAAGTGCAGCACTTACTCAGATTACAGATATTGATGATAGAAGATCTGGCGGTGAAACATATGGGGTGAAAATGGTAATGGAAACCGATTCCACGATTGAAGGTGACTCAATTAGCACAGAAGTAACCATTATCGAAATGTATGATTCCGAGGACCAATCTATAAGTTATACATACAAATACAAATTAAACGGCATGGAATATGGTGATTACCAGGTGAGACAGAAAGGAGATGTAATTAACGTATACTCTGAAGATGAGTGGTATTTAGTTAATGATGAAATTGGAGATTCCAACAATTTACTAAATGCTGCAATCAAGAAAGGAAACGGTGACGACATCTCTATGGATCCCTACTTTACTTGTGATGAAGAGGAATATGATATCCCAATCGATTGGGTCAACGATGGATTAGTACATTGTCAAGATGGTACTGATGAGGGGGTAACTCAAGAAGAGATTGATGCAATACTTGCAGATGGTAGGCAAAAAACACTATTCCCAGATGATTTAGAATTCGCAGAATTAGAATGGACAATGACCGTTGAAGATGGTTACCAAACTATTTCTGCGTCGAATGAAGAAGGAATAATTTACATCAACTTCGATGAAAATCTACAGATGGTTAATTTCATTGCAGAGGCAGTAGATTCGGAAGGCCTCGGCGCTGAGTTTGAGAATACGGTCTCATCAATTTCGATATTGGATGATGATGAAATCACTGTTGAAGTGTCTGATGATTATCCACCAGCTGCATCTCCATTATTGGTAGAAACAAACTATCAGGCGTCAAAATATATTTGGAATTGTGAACTATCCTACAATATCCCTGCAAACCAGATTGTTAGCGAGGATGAAATTAATTCCTCAATAGAAAGTACTCCAATAGTCGTTCTTCCAGAATGGTGTGGCGACAAATATCCAAGTAGTGATATGATCCACACATTTGCAGATGATGTTGAAGATGATTATTTTTGGAATAATGGTTTTAGCACGACAAAAAGGATTGGGTCTTACGCACCTTCTGGAACTCCGATTTTCCATACCTTACGAATAGAAGATGATGCTCTCATTACCGCATCTCTTAATGTCTCAGAACACATCTCCATGTTTTATTGTGATGAAGGAACTACCACGATATCTTTTGCTGCAATTAATGATGGAGTAGCCGATTGTACGTCCGGAATTGATGAAGATACACAAGTCGCTAATGACTATTTGCAATGCACAAATCTTGGTTACACGACAATAGCGGTATACGTAGAATCAACTGATTCATGTGAAACCACTACGAATCTATCACAAGTTATGATGGATGACGAATATCTGTATTTTGTTCTTTCAGAAACCCTAGAGATGTGGGATGGTTGGGATAAAGAACCAGGAACAGAATTCTGGTTCAAGCGTTCACAAGCTTATGGTGAAGATGAGAGTCAATCAATTGTTGCAGAGGCTAGCAATTGCAATTATTGCACCTATAATGGGATGAGTCCTTATTCCTTCATAATCGAAGATGAAATGAATTTCCAAAACCATCTTGATGAATTCAGACTAGATCTTGGTTTTGTAGAATATGATGACGATGGTGAAGAAGAATTTATTTTGCATGTATCATTTGATTTATCTCAAATGCAATCTGGCGAAACTACAGACGCAATGGGCAATAATTGGGTATTCGATTATTATGATATGAATGGTAATAATTACCTTGATTCTGGAGACACCATCGTTGTATACACTGATTATGAAGATGGCGATGAAAGACCAACTGTGAAACTATACCATGACTGGGGAGGGGGCTATACTGATGAAAGTCCTGCCCTATTGCCTGGATTGACAATGTTCAGCACTCTATCTGTTCTGTTAGTGGTAGTACTTTGCCGCCGTGTAGAGTGAAAATTTAGTTTGGGAAAAGGTAATCATAGGTCAAAATAGTGAGCGCCGAGAGGGGGATTTGAACTCCCGAGTCTCAAGGACACGTGATTTCCAGTCACGCGCAATACCAGGCTATGCGATCTCGGCGGCAGCCCGACGACAAGCATCGCATGTTTAACCGAAACGGTCGTAATCAACTAGTTTCAATTCCGAATCGATTATATCACAACGGCAGGTCGCCACGGATACGCCACCATGGCTTAGCGGTATAGCACCTCATTGGTAATGAGGAGGTCGCGAGTTCAATTCTCGCTGGTGGCTCCATCACGATCTTACGTGAGATTTGAGTTTAGATTCGATATTTTGGAAATGACTTGTTGTCGCAGAGTTCATAGGTTGCATCGAACCCGTAGGGTTCGTAGTGTGAGCCATGTCTAGCAGGAAAACTTTCCTTTCGCTTTTTCTTTCAGTACTAATGTTCAGCAATGTTGCAGCAGCAGCAACAAGTGTTTGGAATGGTCCATCTGGCCTGGCAGGGGCAACTCGAAACATCTCTGATGCGTTCGAAGTTCCAGGCAATGCTACTGTAATCGATGCATGGTTGCATGTAGATGAAAGTGGCTACTTGGAAGACGGGGCTGGCATCACTTGGTCTGGCGAAGATGTTCCAAGTAATTTCAGTGCAGGTCAATTCGATGATGCGTTAATGGGTAAATTCGATGGAGCTATGTCATTGGCGCCAGATAGTGCAATTTCCAATATTGACACATTCAATTCCGCTACTTTGCAACTACCTTCGGCTTGGACACAAACCGGGACTCTTTGGGAAGCTGTAAATCCTACTGGGCTGGGTGGTACAGTGGCAGGCTCCACCAGAACTTTAGCACATGGATTCGTTCCTGCTGCAGCGGCAGACGGTGGCGTAGTTGCTGGAACCTTACCGGGTCAAGCGCTTGCCTCCGGTTCATCTGGTGCATTGGCTGCTCCTCAATTCAGCATACCTCAACCGATCAGCAATTTCAATTTCACATTCGCACACTGGCATCACCTTGATGTCAAAGACGGCGCATGGGTTGAGTACAAATTAGACAATGGTAACTGGACCTATCTTGAACCAGCAGGTGGTTATCCATCCACAATTTCAACAAATGCTTCCGTTCCAATCGGGGCGAATGGTAGTGGTTTTGGAGTGTTTGGAGATGGCAACCATAGTTCATGGACAAGTTCCACATTCAATCTTGATAATCTAACTGGAATAAGCAACGCATCTCAAATGCAATTCAGATTCCAAGTATGGACAGACAGCAATAACACATTGCGCCCGGGATGGTTCATTGATGACTTTGAAATAACAAATGTTGGGAATTCGATTGGTGTTTGGCACCACGGGTGTTACTCACAGACAACTTCAAATTGTTTTTACAGCAACAACGCTCAAGGTGCTATGGAAAGCGAAATCAACCTCTCTGCTTCAACAGCAGGAGCAAAAGTCATTACAAGATTGGAATTCGATCTTGAAGGTTCAAGCTACGATAATTTCTGTGTAGAACTCTCAACCAATAATGGAACCACTTGGACCGATATCTCATCATCATCCACTTCCACAGCAACATCTTGTCGCTCAAGAACTGGTGCTATACCTGGAAGTGGATACACCCTTCCTAACGGAAATACAGTTGTGGATGATTCTGGTGGTTATGTGGAACTTGAGTTCGCCATTCCTGCCTCAATGATCGGTTCAACAGCATCTTCTAAGATTCGTTACGTTGTCCAAACCGATAGTTCAGTTCAGTACGGCACTCCACAGGATACAAAAGAAGGATTGTCGGTAAGTTGGTTCAAAGTTGTAAATTCAGGAACAGCAGTCTATACGAAATTACTCTCAACCTCCTCATCAGCCACTCACTACGGAATAAGCGGCTCTGCAGATGATTGGTCGTTCTTGCAGATTGGAAGTGGCGGTCTTTCAATATCCTACAGTTTGGAAGATTCTTCTGCTCTACCTCCTGGTGGTTGGAGTACAAGTAATGCAGCTGGGCAAACCGGTTGGGAGTTCGGATCTTTATGTTCGACTTTCACAGACGGTCCATCTTCATTCCCGAGTGCTAGTCTTGGGTTCGGTACTAACCTATGTGGAGATTATGATTCAAGTTCTGATAATTCCTTGATCTCACCAAACTACTTCGTACCTTTAGGTGCAAGTGCAAGATTTGTTTGGAAACATTGGATGTGTTCTGAAGATACATATGACGGTGGTATCCTGTATTACTCAGTAAATGGCGGTGCATGGACTCAGGCGTATGTCAATTATGCGAACGGTACTAACTGGTATGATGGGTCGATTACTTGGGGTACATATAGCGGAACAGAAGTATGGGATGGGCGACAATATGTGGCAGCATCGGGTTCATTTTCATGCACCAGTTCTGCTAATATTCCGTGGCTTGATATGGCGTATGATGTTTCCAACTTGTCAGGTAACAACGTGTCTTTCAAATTCCGCCAGGTTGGAGATTCTGCTGTCAATGAACCAGGTTGGTATGTAGACAATATCGGATTAGAAGTCGACTGGTTCGAAACCGAAGGGTCTTGGACTAGTCCTGCAATTTCAACACATGATTTAGGTAATGGTTTCGTAGATGCAGATATTGTTCTTCCAAACAATACTTGGTATGGAGTGAATGTTTTAGACGCTTCTGGGCAGGTCATTAATGGGCATGATAATATGAGTTTGCCGTTATCGTTAGCAAGCATCGATCGTGATGCTAATCCAGACATTCACATCGAAATAATGATGGGGACAGATGACGAGTACTACACTCCACTGATTCGTGAATTATCAGTTGGTGCGACTAGATATTTAGGTGATGGAAATGGTTGGAACATTCCTTCCTCAATCACCCGGTTATCGAATGGTACTTGGGAAAATAATGGTGGCGGAACACAAGTAATTACTGGCCAGTCAGGTTATTCTTCTAGGCCGATTTCATCAGCAATGGTGACAGGGAACTTCTCCCGGACAACCGCATCACTGATTACAGTTGGAACACAAACAGTATCTGCTACAACTGCTAATTCTGTGCTTAACTTAGGTGACATGAGAACATATGTTAGCCCGAAGGTATCAATGGCTCCAGGGGCTATGATTAAATCGCTAGCTTTCAGAGGTAATTTCGCTCAACCTACACATGATGCTTCCATAGACTTGGCAGATGATGGTGTCATCGATTGGTCATTCGCATCTTCTCCTTCATATGGGTCATATGGATGGCAGACTCGGACTGATTCAACAACAACATCTCACTCCATGGGCGTAGTTGGCAATGATACATTATCTGTAATGATTCCAGAATCGGCAAACATACACAGTTTACTTCTGGGAATTACTCCAAGTGGGGACACAGATCCTTTGACAATTTCGAGTGGAGGCAATTCATTCTACCAACTATCATCTTACAATTGGTCAACATCTGTAATTTCAATATCCAATCCACAGTTATCTGCATCTGGTACTCATGTGGACCCAAGTGGAAGAAACTGGTCTATGATTGACATTAATCTAAACTCGTCTCCTACGACATCCTACACCATTGGCTCATTCGCTATTGGTTACAATCTGTTTGAGAACGTATCTGGGCTTGGCCAGACTGTCAAAACATATCATGAAATAAACTCAAATAATGGATTAGAAACTATTGTTGATGTTCCTCTAACTTGGCAATCCTCTGCAGGTGGAGTCTCTATTGACGGTGGCGTATATCATGAAAACATGATAACAAACCATCCATTCAATGTGCCAGGAACATGGTATCCAAACCATTTGGTTCAAGGGTTTACTACTCAGCATCATCATTTGCTAGGTAACGAAAACATACACGAAATACACTTGATTGGTTTGGATTCTTCCGGAGACAGTGTCAATATTGTTCTTAGCGATATTCAATCAGGTGGTACATTTACTCAGGCTAGCGGATTTGGAATGTTAGAACTAAACAATAACTCCTCGGTTAGTGAAATAGGTGGTAGGATAACTGTTGATTGGCTATTCGAAGTTGATTGGGATTGGAACGATTCACAATCAATTAGTTGGTCTGCACAAGGTTATGATGAGAACGGTGAAGGCCTATCTCCTGCAACAGCCCAATCTGGCGGTGTAGCAACTCAGGCAAGCGAGAATGACCTTCAAGTTGATTCTTGGCAAGTGTCAGATCTATTCGGACATGATTTGTCTGACATGTTTTCACCAGCATATCCATTCTGGGCTAAATCCGGTAGCCAAGTTTCAGTTTCTGGAACTGTTAGATTCGAAAATACTCTCGACATGCGCCCTAATGTGGATGATTTCATTGTGGCAGTCGATATTGATGGTGTTGACGTTATCCTTAATTCAACATCAGATGGTCAATGGACAGGTCTAGTGACTCTTCCTAACGACACATCTCAAGCAAATATCACTCCGTATGTATTCAGAGCTGGACCGATTACTGGAGCAAACGGGGCTGAAGATACAACTTTGACAACCCCTGTCAACATTCTTCTTGATGGTGATTCACCTTGGGCTTCTAATCTTCAAATCAACAACGGTCAGAGATTATTGGCGGCAGATGGGTTCACTTGGGATCCTTCATCAACACTTTCACTTCAAGTTACAGTTACAGATAACCAAGCCTTGGGTGACAAACTAACTATGCATTACTGGAGGGAAGTAATGGATGACTCGAATGGTGATGGTCAAGCCGATGAATGAGAGTACCAAACAATGTTCGAAAATTTACCAGAGGGGATCTCAGGTGAAAGAACTCTAACATACAGTGGTATCGATGTTTCTGGTCTGGATATGAACGCTCTATTCTCAGTTTACTTTACTGGCACTGATTATGCTGGTCATCAATTGATGTATGGTGGAGATGCAGGTGTCGACAATGATATGGCCACTCTCATTATTGCAGTCAATGAGCCAACTGAAATTACTTCTGCAAGTTTGAGTTTGAATACTGTTAATGAACAACTGATGGCAGGGCAAATGCATACTCTTTCGATGAATATAGATGATGCTAATGGTGTCAACTCTGTTGACTTAGTAACTGTAAAGTTGTTAGGGGCAGATGAGGATGAAGTCGGTGTTATGAATTGGGAGCCGCGCAATGGGGCAATGTATGCAGATGATTTGTCTCAACTGACCTTACATGATGTCAGAGTAACCGAAGAGGGTGCTTATTCTCTTGTCGAATGGGATTTCACTCTCGATTGGGATTTCGATGAAAACCAAATCTCTGAGTATGCACTTCCTGGAATCGTTGTTTTCGATGACGATGACTTGAATCCGGTCGTGCTGATGACTAATCTTGGCTCGATAAGATGGCAATTAGACAATAATTTGCAAGTTGTTGTAGATGGTATGGATGATAACACTCCTCCGATTTCAGCAAGTTCATCCAACCATATCTATGTTCAGCCAGGAGACGACTTGACTTTCTCCGGTACAGTGGTGTTCGAGAAGTCTGGTGCTCAGTTGTCGACTCTGCCAGGACAAGGCTTGGAAATTGCAGTGTCTACCATTTACGGTTCAGAAACAATTCAATCATACGCTGAAGTAGGCGAGAATGGTACTTGGGATGCCGGATTGATATTGCCTTCTCGGTCACTAGTCGAAAACATTCTAGTTGTGGATTATTACATCACAGGTGTACCAGCACCTGGTGAAGATAGTAGTGAAGTGCAAACCTCGATCACTGTGGATGAAACATCACCAATGGTCCAATTCTCTTCAGTCCCATTATCTTTGGATGACTACGATTTGGAAGTTCTGCAGTTCGCAATTCAGATTACTGAAATTGGCGGAATGCCTGAAGGTGACCTCTTAGTGAATTGGGCTTTCTTGAGAAATAGCGTTATCATGGCTAATGGTCAATCTAGTTCTCCTATACCATACATTTCAAACAACTCTGGCAGTTGGTCCTATGTCGGAGGTATCGATTTCACCGAGGGCGTCAATGTAAGCCTGGAAGATGGTGATGAATTAATCTGGTGGATTGACGTAGTCGATAGAGCAGGTAATACTGCTACTGGAACGGGTATGTCAATGATAGATGCTATGAATACCGACTTCACAGTTCTTTCTTTTGATGTGACCGTAACTAATATCGAAATCTCACTTGCAGATGGTAAAGCACCTCGTGGTAATGAAGTAGTTGAAGGGACAGAGCTTGGAGTGATTGTGCATGTTCGCAATCTAGGGACGAAAACAGGAACAGTTACGATTTCACTAATGGAAGATATGGGCGAATCTCGAAGTTGGCTATCACACGGTGACATGGAGCTATCTCTTTCACCTGGTCAATCATTACACACTATTCCTATGTTGTATGAGACGCACGGTGCAGGTCAACAGAACCTCTACGTAAATGTCACAGGGATGGATAGTTGGGTCGAAAACTCGGTTCTTCCACATTGTTATGCGGTACAGGATAACGCTACTTGTGGTTTGAATGTAGAATCCGATATGCCTCGTGTAATTAGTCAGGATGATGCAGAATCTGGGTTGGATGGTCTAAGTGCATTCAATATTATACTCGTACTATTATTGATCGGCGCTGCATTCGCAATCGTTGTATTAATGCGACGTGACAACTCTGATGAGAGTATATTCTATGACGATGATGAGTGGGAAGATGAAGAAGATACTATCACTTCCAAGATAACACCAGACCTTCCAACAGTTGTGTCAGAAAGCCAAGATGTCGAGACTGTAGCTATGGCCCTTGATGGAAGAGGTGACATTACGAAAGAAGCAACAGTCGAAACCGTTGTTCTACCAACTCTAGAGGCGCCAACTCAGCCCGAGCCTACTGTTGAGGAAAAGAGCAGAAAATCAGTAAAGCGCAAGAAGAAGAGTCCTGCTGATTTAGAGAAACAGAAGGAGGAAAGGTTGGCCAAGAAGGAAAAGAGGGCAGCAAAGACAGCGGAGTTGATGGAGTTGGATATAGGAGAATTGACCAGAATGGCCGACGCTGAGGGTGTTCCTTCCTCTGGTACCAAGGAAGAGATCATCAAGCGCTTGGTCAAGTAAGGTTGGCAAACGCGCGTCTCTGAGTGTATTAGTACCGAAATCCATTAAAGCCTGTTTTTACGATTGGGTACTAGGGAGCAAGTCTTCCTAGATGGGATTGGCATGAATACTACAAGCGAAAGCAGGGATACCGCAGCACGGGTCCGTGATTTACAAGAGCAAGTTGACGACCTGAAAGAATTGGTAAATACCTTACTTTCCGTAATATGTGAAGAGCCAGATGGTGTTTCATCAGGAGCTGCTCCATCATACGGGCAACCTAAGATGAATTACTGCATGTGATCAGCCTTTGATTACGGCAAGTGGTAACATTCTCGCTATTGGCTTGGTTAATCCAGCCGAATTTGATAATGCTATGACTTCATCTACGTCTTTGTAAGCAGCAGGTGCTTCTTCTGACATGATGTTAGGTGTATTTGCATGTACCCTTATTCCTTTAGATTCTAAATCACGCTTCAATGCTTTTCCATCGATAGTCTTCTTTGCCTCAGACCTAGATAGTAATCTTCCTGCTCCGTGGCAAGAAGAAGAGAATGCACGATTTCCTTGCTTACCTTCGAGTAGCCAAGAACCTGTTCCCATGTCGCCAGGTACTAACACTGGTTGACCAGGCATTGCTCTAGTGGCTCCCTTTCTATGCACTGTACAGGTGCATTTCTGGCCATTTATTTCATGTTCCTCAATCTTAGCAATGTTGTGGCTAACATCGTATAATAATCGGGTGTCGACCTCAAACTCTGCGGCTAGTGCATTGCGTAATCTGTGAGTTAAAGCGCTACGGTTTGCAAATGCAAAATTAGCAGCACCGTTCATTGCATCGAGATATTCCTGACCTTCTCTACTGTGAATTGGAGCAGCTGCTAATTGCCTGTCTTGGATTTCAAATCCCCAATCATCATTATGCCAAACGCCATCCCTGTTTCGGTATTTATCTTCTAGAGTTCTAACATGGTCCGTACAAACTTGATGCCCCAATCCCCTACTTCCTGAATGAATCATGCAAACTACTTGCCCTTCGAATAAATTATGAGGATTTCCTTCTTCAACAGATTGAACAGTTTGCAACTCTAAGAAATGGTTTCCTGAACCTAATGTTCCT
>JAACDL010000175.1 GCA_009936765.1 Methanobacteriota archaeon | reverse complement strand
ATTGCCCTCGAAGTTTGGGTAGAAGGATTAGATGACGGGTCTGATGGTGGTATCTTAGATGGGACACCGCAAGAACAAGAGTTTAGAGAAATCAATTACACATTAGAAAATAATGGTAGTTTATGGTGGATTAATGCAAGCCAATCAGATAATGTAAATGCTGATGATCAATATGTGTACCTCAGAGTCGTTGGGACAGACAATGCAGGTCTTGCCACGACTAATAACACGGTTTGGTGGACTACAAGAGATGCACAAAATGCCGTTGTTGAATCTATTTCAAATGTAGAACAGGCACAATACTGGGAAGTATCAAGAGACATTAGTTGGCAGGTAACATTAACCGATACAAACTCAATTTACGATATAATTTCGATGAAAGTTGAATTGGGTGACGATACAGAATTTGGAGTTATTTACAACGTAGCAGACATGACGTGTTCATCTCTAGATTACCGAATTGACTCTGACAGAACTACGTGTAATCATGATATTGAAGGACAGAATATGATTATTTCAATCACCCTATACTCCGGGTGGGAAGTTGACAGGTCTGTACTGAATGAAGGAGAAGTGAAGTTAACGATAACAGACTTAGATGGTAGTAGTTCCGTAATTTACCAAAACCTCTGGATATTCTCAGAAGATTTTGATTTCACAATAACCGGTATTAGTGATGTTACAGGATTGGTCACCGGGAATATAACCAATGAGAGTATTGTAATAACCGGTGAAACAATACAAATCGAGGGTATTGTGACGCACTCGCTTTCTGGAACTCCTTACCAAGGTGATTTGTCGCTAAGTTGGTGGGGATTGATACAAGGAAAGGATTGGTTTGGAGCAGGTACAGTTTCAGTAGTCGACGGACAAATCAATGCATCCATCCCAATGCCGAATACGGGTGGTGTAATCGACATTAGTCTGGCATTCATGGACCCTCTAGAAACTAAAGTAATCGGTAGTTATGACTTCCCAGTATTCGATATTGATCCACAACGCCCTATCATATTGGATACTGACACTGAAGGATATTCTCGTTATCATCTTGAAAGTATTGAAATTGGAGTTAATATCAATGAAGATGTTTCCTGGACTGGAGAATTAAAACTCACATGCCAAGTAATATCGACAGATTTGCAATGGGAACCAATCAGTATATCGATGCTCCCCTCAAATGTATTTCAAGGTAAAACCTTATTCTCATTCGACTTTGATTTTTCAGGACAGGGGGACCCATCTCTACTATCTCCTGAATCCCATATTGATTGCCGGGCAGAAGGATATGATGATGCTGGATGGGGATTAATTAGTGAAACTGGTTCATCTCTGAACGATCCATGGTTAACGCTTCAATTATCCACAGTTGGTCCTAATATAGAACTACAAGATGTCAAATTAGAAGGTAATCCTGAGCCAGGGAAAGAGATTCGAGTAGAAATATCGGTAATGAATACAGGAGAGGGTTTGCAACAGCCATTCAACATAACAGTCTACACTGTTTCCGGTGATGAAAGAACATTGGTAGGTCGATTTAAACAAGGGCAAATAGACAGCGACCAAGGAATAATCAAACGCGTAGGTGTAACCGTTCCGGAAGGAGATTGGACACTGGAGATATATGTTGATGAAGACCAACAAATTTGGGAATTAAATGAAGATGATAACTCATTCTCGAAGGACTTTGACGGGCCTGAAAAGCTCAACTACTCCCTAATTGCAGGTATTGGTTCTGGATTTGGATTGCTACTCTTGATTATGGTGGTAATCTTACGTCGAAAGAACAACAATCGATTGTCTGGAACAAAGGAATTGCCTGTGCTAGACGATTTAGCTCGGACTGGACCACCTCAAGCAAATCGAAGTAGTAGCAAAACCTCGAAGCCTAAGAAAGGACCTCCACCTAAGAAAGTAAGCGTTCCGGTTGACTCTCCAAAGCATGACATAAGTGATGCGATGGCCAAATTATCACTTTCTTCATTGCCAGGAAATATGAAACCACAACCTGAAAAGGTATCATCCTTCGAATTACTTCCTGGCGGAGGGGAGTATGAATATCTCGAGGAAGGTACTTACTACTCTGGAGAACAGATCGGTAAATGGAAATTGGAAGAGGATGGGTCTTTTACCAAACAGGAGTAGATGTCATGACAAGTGAAACCGAGGATATCAAGAGGGTTCTTGCAATCTGTTTCCGGATGGGAGACAATCAAACTGCTGATGATCTGGAGCGAATTCTTTCATTTGACATGGGCTGGATGGATACAGATACTGCTCATGATGCGATAAAGGCTCTAACATTCGCAGGGTGGATAAAGGACAATGATGGAACTCTTAGTCCAAATTGTGAAGTTAAGGGCATTCAAGCACCGCTTGGTTGGCAACCTAGGCCATCTAGATTGACAGACCCCGCTGTTAACGAATCTCACGCAGTAGAGAAACCTCCAACGCCAATTCACCCTCAAACGGTGATAAAGCCCGAACCGGAGGTCATTGACAGTGACCCTCGTGCGAAAGTCGAGAAGCGTTTGATTCGATATATCGCTAAGAAAGCCAAACTCGATCCGGATGAGGTTAAGAGAAGGGCTGAGAGAAAGGTCAGTGCTCTAGGGTATTGTACCACGTGGCTAGCACTTTGCTTGATTAGTAGAGAACAAGATTTAGAAATGAATGCAATTATTGATTCACTCTCTACTTCCTGAAGTATTCTCTGCCATCATGAATAATACAGGCAGAACGATTATTGATAATATTAGAGAAAAGGTGACTGTCAAGGCAGTTACTAATCCAAATTGCTGAACTACAGGCATAGGCGAAAACAGAAGCACTACGAATCCAAGTGCAGTAGTTCCAGCAGACAATACAAGTGCTACTCCAGTTGTCGAGATTGTTTCTTCAAGAGCCTCCCAGACATCATCTCTACGACTTCTTTCAGATTCAAAGCGCCGCCACATATGTATCGAATAGTCAATACCAATTCCAAGAGATAGTGCTGTAACCATCACCGTCAATACATTCCACTTCAAGGAAAGAATGACCATTGAACCGACTACCCATAATGTTGCTAAAACCACAGGAGTTAGGACAACTAATGCTGGAACAGCCCTTCTGGTTAGTAGAAGAAGTACGATGAATGACACAATGAATGATATCGCTGTTGAAGATAACTGCGACGAATTTAGTCCATCTAGAACATTCTGAAGTGCAACTAAGTCTCCAGTAACATAGATATTAGCGACACCAGATAGTTCGCTTCGCATCTTCCCGTTATCATCGGTACTGCCCAATTCATCCTCAAACCATTTCACGACTTTACTAGTTTCAGACGAAGTTGAAGCATCGACTCTCACTTCGATGCGAATATGGATTATTTTATCTCCATCAAGGTGAACGGTGTTTTCAATTCTATCTGACCAAGAATCCCCAGTGAAAGGATCTGCAATGGAGTCATTCTCGGATAGGTTTTGTAATGCAGCACCAATATCGAATTGACTTGCAACACCTCTCCTCAAATCTCCTCCCGTAATTACGAGACCGAACTCTTCACCAAACATGACATCGTTGTCTACAGCGTCGTACAGTACTTTGTAAGGTCCTTCATAGGAAGGGCTTGCGTCAGAACCTCCACCTCCTACAACATCGTGATTATTGGCTAGATCATTATGCAGACCTCGCATCTCATTCAAAAGAACAAAGTCAGAATCGATCTCAGACATTGAATTATCAGGTTCCATTAGAACGTAGACTAATTTCCACCCTGCACTTTCATAACTTGAGTCTAATTCTTCTCTAACTTCCATTATTTCCATTTCGTCGTCTAGGAAATCTGTCAAATCGAATTCAGTTTCTAAGCCCATAGCACCGAAGATGGATGCACCAGAAATAATCAGTGCAATAATGAAAACAATAGCTTGTTGTGAGCGCTGAAATTCTACCAACTTCTTTGAGAACCTTGGCATACGAATTGGGTCAGCAGGAACTGTTTTTCCAGATGAGTCCAATACTACATGTAACGCCCCAACCACTACTGTAGCGTTGATGAAAGCAGATATCACACCAACTGCAAGTGCAATTCCAAATGTTTCTAATGGAGGCAATGGTGACATAATATTGGCCAGGAAGGCTGCAACAGTAGTAATGACTGCAAGTCCCAAAGGAGTTGATAAGCGTGCACAGGAGGCAAGCCATGATTCTGCTGAATCATCTAATTCTGTCCGGAAAGCGTTGTATCTTCTTTGTAAATGAATAGAATAATCGATACCTAAACCAAGAACCAAAGGTGCAACTGCTACTTCTAAAGCTGTGAATCTAGCCCCTGAAAGATTCAACAGACCATATGTCCATATTAAGGCAAAAGAAAGACCAACCAATGGGAAAACTACGCCTCTGACACTTCTGAAAGAAATTGCTAACAAAACAACTACTACCAAAACAGCGAGTAAAATTAGTGTTGCAAGATTATCGAAGGTTCCTTCATCGATGTCATGTGAAATTAAGTCAAGAGATGCAACTCCGTAATTCAAGTCCGAATTTTCGCTTAATTCATGGAATAAGTCACGTAACTTATCTTCCTTGATTTTACGTTCTTCAGTACTTAGGCTTGGATCAATTTCTAGAATCCAAAGAGTTGAAGATGCTGAAACACTAGCAGAACCATTCTCTCCATTGGTCTCAATCCAGAGACAAATCTCTGAACCATCAAAGTCCTTATTCAGCATCCCATCAAGAATGAATTGGGCCACTTCTCTCTGCTTCGAAACATCTCCTGGGCAGTCAGATTCGTTTACATCTATTACAAGATTGAGCATTTCTTCCCAAGATTCAATGTCAGATAGTTGGGTGCCATTCGCTTCCTCATCTAATGCAATTTGCAAAATTGAAGGCCCCGTAATCCAGTTTTCAACTAAATCACCCATGCTAGCACTTTCATCTTCAACAGTTGAAAGATGAGTGTTCATTAAAATCAAAGAATCGATATCTAGGACATTGCTTCCATCATCCCTAGTTACGTGAACGAATAACGGCCTAGTTTCTTCCGTGAATTGTTCATTTATTCGGTCGTGTGCATCAGCAGAATCTGATTCTGGAGCGAAATCAGCCAAATCGGTGTGGAATGAAGGAGTATCTACGAAAGCCAAATCGACGACTAGCCCTGCTGTCAAAGCGACTGACACGATTAGTATCGGCCAAGAATACTTGCGGAATGTGGCGGACTGGCCCCGCAATCTCTCCTCGATATTTGGAGCACTCACATAACACGGGGGCCCGATCCAGTACAAAAGCGAGAAGGGTACAAAAGTCATTAAATTCTCGATTAATTGACCCTATTCAGAGGCCGATTTACCCTGTAAGAGTCCAAAGGTTCATGAATGCGGGGCTAGACGCCAGCATCGTTCACTATGCCAGTTAAGGTACTCGCCCGCGATGCAAACGAACTCCGTGTTCGCTTTATTGGAGAGTCTCACACCTCTCTACAGATACTCCGTGAAAGGCTAAACAGCGACAAAGGTGTCGATTATGCCAACTACTTCCCGGGACACCCTGACTTGGATGAGCCTGAGTTCTTCATCCGCACCAAGGGTAAGACTGATCCTGCTGACATTCTTAAGAAGCTCATTGGAGATATCCAAGGGGACTTCTCTAGCCTTAAGATTTGAGATGTGTTAGCACATGTCCTCTGAGGATAGCCTCGCTAATACCATTGGCCTAACAGGTTACGCTGTTTCAGGCAAAGGCATAGGCGGAGTCCTCAAAGCAAGAGTTACCGATTTCAGAGTTGAAGAAATTTCAACAAAGATTAGTTTAGACCCAAAGGGTCGCTTTACTGCGGCAAATGTCACACTAACAAATTGGGAAACAAATCGCTTTATTGGCAAGTTGGCTAAATCATGTGGCATTTCAAGAAATCGAATATTCTTTGCAGGTACCAAGGACAAGAGAGCAGTAACAAGACAAGTATTCATCATTGATGCACCTACCAAAAAGGTCGCACAGGTCAGTATACCTGATGTCGAAATTGAAATAATTGGT
>JAACDL010000026.1 GCA_009936765.1 Methanobacteriota archaeon | reverse complement strand
TCATTATCGGTAGTTATCCTACCCCACATTGCGTACTCAGCATGAGCTGGAACTTGTATGCCATTAGGTAGTTCAACTAATTCTAACGGTGAACCATGTATTTTTTGATGAAGTGCTGATGCAATAGTTAATTCGTCGATGTTAGAATCAAATGACATTGCTCCTGCCAATAAAACAACTGGATCCGGTGCGTTTATGATAGCTATTTTCACTTCCTCCCCGCGGCTTCTTGCCTCCGAGGTCATAGAATGGAGATGCCTAGGCACCAATCTAACTACCAAGTGATTCTTATCACGTAGCAATTGACGATGGAACGACATGTTTCGGATGCCATTATATTCTGCAATGATTACACTAGAGGACATATACCTTCCACGGTCTTCACGCCAGTGATGAGGAATAGGTAGTTTTGTCAAATCAGGGGAATCTTGGGGGCATTCCAATACTGGTCCATTTTCAACAATCTTCGGCTCGCCAGGGTTCGTCATGGCCCAACCCAAGAGGTCGATGAAGTCTTCCGGCTCTATCGATAATGCTGCACAAAGTCTTGGCCGGGTGAGTAAATTTACTGCTACTCTGTGCCCAGGAGCCTCGACCAAGTTTTCGAACACCAACAACTCATGTCCAACAGACTTGGATTTGTCAAAAACCCCATGCAGTACACTGGTTGGCTCTGAAATAATACTAGCCGCACCTAACAAATCACGGAATGCCATGTACCATTGCTAGAGCGGAATAACCATGAACATTGGCCCTGTTCAATGTCTATCCGTGCACCATTTACCAGACCTCTTTTAATCGGCATCATGAAATAGGGGGGGTAGGTCGGCAACTTGCTTCACTGGAGAGTATTGACATGGGTCGTGGATTGTTCGCAGGAACCAAGATGGCAAAGGACCGCCAAAAGTTCAGATGGTCCGATCGTAGATACAAGAAGCGTATGCTAAAGTCAAGAGCTAAGCATGATCCTCTTGCAGGTTCCACTCAGGCAAAGGGTATCGTTATCGAAAAAGTCGGTATCGAAGCCAAGCAGCCTAACTCCGGAATTCGTAAAGCCGTCAAGATTTCTTTGATCAAGAACGGTAACAAACTCACAGCCTTCGCACCAGGAGATGGTGCCATCAACTTCATTGACGAACACGATGAAGTTATGGTCGAAGGTATCGGTGGACGCATGGGTCGTTCATACGGAGATATTCCAGGTGTCCGCTACAAGGTCATCCAAGTCAACGGAGTCTCACTAGATGAGATGGTACGTGGACGAAAGGAGAAGCCAGTACGATAATTCGGAGTGATTTAGATGAGTGAAGAAATCGAAACACAAGAAGAAGAATCAACTCCAGAAGAGGAAGTCAGACCCATTGCAGGTATTGGCACCCTCGTTTTCGGAAAGTACGATGCTACAGAAGTTGTATGCAGAGACCCGGGATTAGCACCATACATCAACCTATCAACAGTCGGTGTCCCACACACAGGTGGCCGCCATGCTAACGCTTGGTTCGGAAAAGCACGACTTTCTGTTGTTGAGAGATTCACTAACAAATTAATGCGTACAGGTAAGTACACAGGAAAGAAACAAGGTGCACTAAAGGCGTTTGAGAACGCACTTGATTCAATAGCTGCAAGAAGTGGCAATAACCCACTTCAAGCATTTGTTGACGCTATTTGTCACGCTGCACCTATGGAAGAGATCACACGTATCAAGTTCGGAGCAGTATCTCAGCCTAAGGCTGTAGACAGTTCTCCTTCTCGCCGCTTAGATGTTGCTTTAGCAAATCTGGCAAAAGGAGCACAACAAGGAACTTCAAAGTCCAAGCGTACACTAACTCAGTGTATCATCAACGAGCTAACAAAGGCTAGCAATGGCGACGTTACTTCTTTCGCAGTATCAAAGAAAGAAGAAGTTCAGCGTATTGCTTCCAGTGCTCGCTGATATCCAGTGATGAAACTAGGTGTTACCACTAACACCGGACCCCAACGGTCAATAGGGTTCGTCAATGGGAGCCGGTAATGGAAGAGTATGTGCCCACTACCCGAATTAACTGGCTCAACACATTATTCCTATTGGTAACTCCAATTCTAGCGATTGGAGGAGCCACATTTCATTGGATGTATTTCGGAGCCCCAGGTTGGACAGAAGCAATAGTATTCGTTTTCTTTTACTTCGCTTGTGGCTTATCGATAACAGTAGGCTATCATCGTTTATTTTCGCATCGCTCACACGATGCTTCGTGGCCATTAGTTCTGTTCTATGCAGTATTTGGGGCCGGTTCATTTCAAAATTCAATAATCGAATGGTGTTCAGACCATAGAAATCACCACAAGGCTACAGACACTGAACAGGACCCATATTCTGTAACAAGGGGATTTTGGTACTCCCATATGGGCTGGGTAATGATTGAAGAAGAGGCATTCACAAATGACTTTGCCAATGTAAAAGATTTGCAGGCAAGTAAAATAATCAGGTGGCAGCACAGAAACATATTCCTCATTGGAGCAATGTCTGGAATTATTTTGCCGGCTGCAATAGGGTACTTAGCAGGTGGATTAGCGGCGGCTGTCGGTTGTTTGGTTTGGGCAGGATTGGTTCGAACCGTATTTGTACACCATGGAACATTCCTAATCAACAGTGCAGCACACATTTGGGGAACTCAACCCTACTCTGAAGAAAACTCAAGCAGGGATTCATTCTTCCTGGCTTTCTTGACTTTTGGAGAAGGATACCACAACTTCCACCATACATTCCAAGCAGATTACAGAAACGGACACAAATGGTTTCACGTAGATCCAAGCAAATGGTGGATTAGAGGGTTCAATTTAGTAGGATTAAATTCTAATCTCAAGTCGACGCCTAAGCATTCGATTGAGGTTGCTAAACTCGATATGAAATTCAAAAAGTCCGTAAACAAACTAGCTTCAAAGAATATCGATGTCCAAGATTATGAAAGCAGAATATCAAGATGCAGAGACAAGATGAGATCTTGCCTTTTCGAAATACATAAGTCGAAAAAAGAGTTGAAGAGTTCACTTAGTGCATCTAAAGATGCCATCAATTCCAAGATTTCTGAGATGAGAGAATCATATAATTCTATCAAAGTCGAATTAAGATTATTATTCAAAGAAATGGAATTACAATACAAGTCCATTACTCGAGCAGTTTAATCAGCCCACAGCACAACATTTCACTACCTAAATGGTAGTCGATTTGATAAACCCCTTCAAGGTGGCGAAGACCGACGAGAGTCAGGTGATTCACCATGGGCCGTAAAGAGGACAACATCAAGAAGGCAACAGAAGTAATGCACATTTTACCACAAATTCGAAATCTGTGTATTGCTGCTCACATCGACCACGGAAAAACTACACTTTCAGACAACCTAATTGCAGGTGCTGGAATGATGAGCGAAGACCTTGCAGGTAAGAGCCGTGTTCTCGATTTCGACCAACAAGAGAGTGCTCGTGGAATTACTATCAACGCTGCTTCTGCATCTATGGTTCACGGAATAGAAGGAACTGACTACCTCATCAATCTAATTGACACACCAGGTCACGTAGACTTCGGTGGAGACGTTACCCGTGCTATGCGTGCGGTAGACGGATGTTTCATTCTAGCATGTGCAGTCGAAGGCCCAATGCCTCAGACTGAGACAGTGGTTAGGCAGGCTTTGAAAGAGAAGGTTAAGCCTGTTCTTTTCATTAACAAGGTAGACCGACTAATCAACGAATTGAAGGTAACACCTGAAGACATGTTGAAGAGATTTGAAGAAACTATCAAGAAAGTCAACAAATTAATTCACTCATTCGCTCCAGAAGGTATGGAAAAGAAATGGCAAGTCAGTGTTATGGATGGAACTGTAGCATTTGGTTCAGCATACCACAACTGGGGGATTACAATCCCTTACATGAAGAAGTCTGGAGTATCCATGACTGAAATCTTCGAGTACTGTAACAACGAAGACCAGAAGACTCTGGCTAAGAAAGCTCCAGTGCATGAAGTTCTTTTAGACATGGCAGTTACTAAGTTGCCAGGTCCTGTTGAAGCACAACCATACCGTATCCCTAACATCTGGAACGGAGACTTGGAGTCACCAATTGGTAAGGCAATGATTAGTTGTGACCCAGAAGCTGAACTTTCAATGATGATCACTAAGATTTGGATGGACCCACATGCTGGTGAAGTTGCAGTAGGTCGACTATATTCAGGTTCTATCAACCAAGGTGAATCGGTATTTGCAATCGGTGCTGCAAAGCCTGAACGTGTTCAGCAAGTTAGTATGATGGTTGGAGGAGACAGAATTCCAGTCCCTAAGGTTGTAGCAGGTAATATTGCAGCAATTACAGGTATTCGCTCAGCAGCAGCAGGTGTAACACTATCTCGTGACAAAGATTCCACCCCGTTCGAAGCGATCCGACACTATTCAGACCCGGTAGTCACCGTGGCTGTTGAACCAAAGAGCATGAAGGACCTTCCAAAATTCGTTGATGCTCTACGTTCTCTTGCAAAGTCTGATGCTTCACTTCAGGTTACTACTAACCAAGAAACTGGAGAGGCTCTTCTAGCAGGTATGGGAGAACTGCACTTGGAAATCACTGTTTTCCGCCTTGAAGAAGAACAAAACATCAAGGTAAAGGTTAGCCCACCTATCGTTGTATACAGAGAATCTGTAGAAGGTAATAACAGAGGACGTTCTTTCGAAGGTAAATCACCTAACCGACACAACAGATTCATGATTGAATGTGAACCACTTTCTCCTGAGGTTGTTGCAGCACTACGTGACGGCCACTTCGGAAATGGTGCAGTACGCTCTAGTGACGCTAAGGAAGTTGGAAACAAATTCGGCGAACTTGGAATGGACAAAGACAAAATGCGTAAGATTTACGCCATCAGCGGTACCAACGTTCTAGTCAATGACACAAAGGGTATTCAGGGATTGCACGAGACACGTGAACTGATTATCGAATCGTTCAATGAAGTATGTAAAAAGGGTCCAGTGGCAGATGAGCCAGTAATGGGCATGATGGTCAGACTAGTCGATGCAAAGCTGCACGAAGATGCAATTCACCGTGGACCAGCACAGACAATTCCTGCAGTACGTAATGCAATCAAGGGTGCAATGATTCGTGCTCGCACCGTTTTGATGGAACCTATGCAAAGATCTCACGTCAGCGTTCCTAACGACTGGCTTGGACAAGTAACTCGTGAAATTACAAACCGCCGTGGAATCATCGAAGACATGCCTTCTGAAGGTGAAGCAACCACTGTTATCGGAACACTTCCAGTAGCAGAAACATTCGGATTCTCTAACGATATCCGTGCTGCATCTCAAGGTCGTGCTGTTTGGAACTCTGAAAACATTGGTTTCGAGATTCTACCCCCGCAATTATTCAATAAGGTAGTTGGCGGAATCCGTACTCGTAAAGGATTGAAGCCAGATCCAAACCCTGAATCCTACTACGCAGAGTGATTGTGAAATCAATCTGTCATTCAGGTGATTGAATGGGCCAATTATTGGGAATATACATTTCCAATGGTGGTGTACCAAAAGAAAATGTGTCCACTGTTAAGGTTCATTTTGAAGGAATTGTAGGAGATAACCAATTCGACAAAAAACACCATGGAGGTCCACTAAGGGCCGTATGTGTTTTAGAAAATGAATTACTTGTTAAACTCAAATCAGAAGGCCACCCTATTCAAGGTGGGACTACTGGTGAGAATTTGTTGGTAGAGGGTTTTAATTTAGAGATCGGTTCTGTTTTCAAAATAGACGAAGTTGAATTAGAAGTTGTTTCTGCTGCGACACCATGCAAAACAATCTCAGCATCATTCACAGACGGTTATTTCAATCGAATCTCGCACAAAAAGTATCCAGGGGAAACTAGATGGTATTGCAAGGTTCTGAAAGAAGGTCGAATCAGTAGATCCTCTTGAGTTGGTAATCGGTCAATTCTCTGAGAGCTCTCATAGCAGGTCCTTGAGGTATTCTATCTAGGCAATCATGCGCTTTACGGTGGTATGCTTCGGCTTTATTTTGAGCATATTCGATTGAACCTAAATCGTGTAATGCTTTGTGAGCCCTTATCACTTGGTCTGAAGTGACGTCATCACCCTTACCTAGAACTGCTAGCAGGTCATCTTTAGATTCCGATGGTGGTTGCTTTAGAGCATGAATTACCATCAAAGTCCTCTTTCCTTGAGCAACATCACTACCGCTAGGCTTGCCAAGTGTATCTGAATCTGAAAGAACATCGATTAGATCATCCATAAGTTGGAAACAAAGTCCTACTGCCAATCCCCAATCATGCATACATTGTATTGTATCTAAATCGGCACCTGCCAAATGCGACCCTACTTCTGCACATGTAAGGAACATAGCGGCCGTTTTCCCGTGAATCATTGTAATATATTCTTCTTCAGATACAGTTTCACGGTCTTCGAATTCAATATCGAGTTGTTGCCCTTCACTACATTTACGGACCATTCGGCCAATGCGTTTGACTAGGAATGGTAACAATTCCGCTTCTATTCCCTCTGCCACAGCCATTGCTTCGAAAGCAATTGCTAACATCGCATCTCCGGCATTTATTGCAGTAGGTAAATCATAAGCAATGTGAACAGCAGGCCGACCTCTTCTAATGTCATCATCATCCATTATGTCATCATGAACTAAAGTGAAATTGTGAATAATCTCAATTGCAGCACCTACGTCAAGCAATCCAGAATGAGTATCACCTACTGCCTTAGCTACTAGCCAAGGGAGAGTTGCACGCAGCCTCTTACCTCCTCCTTCTACAAGATGCATCATAGCACCAGATAGGCGGTCAAGAGATGTGTGAGTAAGTGCTCTTTCAATTCTAGTTTCGACTAAATCCTTTACCTCAGCAATACTGGTATTCAAGTCGGCACCAGTTGAACCAGGAAGCATGTGTGAGACATCTCCCATGTCATGAATCAGACCATCGGGTTTAGCACATCCAGGGCGCCACCAATCATCATCCATTACTCTAGCAGCAATACATCTGAACCATGGAGCGATTACATTGCTTGGATCATCTGCGATAAGCAGTTCCTCTAGTTCAGTTTGACTTACCCATTTGATTTCACTCACTTCATTTGGGTTTGGATTAACATCTACATCAGCATGAATAACCATACAATGGTCTACTTCGCGCTCAATCCAATTTTCGTCTTGGCGTGCTTGATAACGCATTTTTGTTACAAATTCAAATTTGTCGATGCTGACCTGCGAAGGTGATATGCCAAGCTCTTGCTCAAGTTTACGAATAGCAGCCCTTTTTACTCCTAAATCATTATTCAACTCCATTTCATCTTCACTATACAATGGATGTGAGCAACATGAGTTAGCCCATACATCTGGGAAAGTGATTTTGTGAGACGCCCTCCTCTGCAATAACAGTCGTCCGGAGGAATCGAAAAGAAGTACACTGAATGCACGGTGGTACGTCCCAATCTGATGGTGACTATCTAATTTTGAGATTGCGCCAATCACTTCATCGTGTTCAGTAACTTGTATTACTGCTTCAGCCATTAGAGACTCTTGAACAGAGTCACTGCCAGCAAGCACCTCAGAAGCATCAGCCTCTAATTCGATTGTCGGAACATCAGTTATGGCATAACCGGACATTGACTCACCGAATTACCGGTTTCGCGTCCACTACATCAACAGTTCCCCGAGATTATGCGGGTTCCAATTACGGATTTACCTTCAATAGCATCGATAACTCTCTCCGGACGCTCTCCATTAATCAGAATGACGTCTATTCCTGCAGATGAAATTTCTGCACCTCTGGCCGCCTTCAAACCGATTCCACCTGTGACATCAATGTCACTCGCATGTTCACCCTCAAACTCAAGTTCCGGATGCCAAACCTCAATCAGATCACCAGGTGTTGCTCTCGCAGGAGGCACACGTAAGATTCCATCAACTCCGCCAATTGCAAATACCGCTCTCTCAACATCAGGCAACTCAGTCGCATATCTCAAGATTATATCGTCACCTGATAGAATACCAAATTCCTGTTCGTCATCATCAACGACATCACCAAATACAACAGTGACACCATCAAAAACTGGTAAATCTCCTTTGAATTTAGGGCCCATTCCTTTAGCCCATTCATGAGGAGGATATGATTTTGCAGAAACCCCGAATTTAGCTAAGGAATCCATAACATACTTATTCAATTTCAGCATATCTGCGCGAACATCTTCTACAGCATCATCTTGGTTTAATCCATCAATTCGCCCTTCTGCAAGTCTGAACTGCTTTGCTTTCAGATGTCCGAATGAGCCCGCTCCATGAACGGTAACAAGCCGCTGCGCGGTTTTTGGACAAGCGTCTG
>JAACDL010000174.1 GCA_009936765.1 Methanobacteriota archaeon | reverse complement strand
CCTGATGAAACAGGGCATAGAACACGTCTACGTGGCGAAATAACATTCTTCATAACAGTTAACGAATTCTATGATATGCAAATTAACATGGATCCTAGTATTGACAACGACGTCAAAACAAGTGCTCCAGGTAGGATAGTTGAATTCGTCGTGAATATTACTAACGCTGGAAACGTTCCAGATACCCCATCTCTTCACAACCACTCAACTCAAAGAGACATCTCCAGCGGCAATGATATCATGAATACATTGCCAGGAATGGGAACTCTTTCTGATTGGTATGTTGACTGGAAGATTATAACGTATTCAGGCGACTTAATTATCGAAGCAGAATGTATTGAAACAACATCAGACGCTGATGAATTCCCAGAAGACGCATGTGTGTACCTAGAAGACATTGATGAATGGAGACTTCCAGAAATGGACCCATACACAACACACACAATGGTTGCTACTGTGCATATTGCTACTGGTGCTAAATTGGACACTCGTTATGTCGGATTAAAGGTAACAAGTATGGCAGGAGGTATGGAAGACGATGGTGACCATGATGACAGCCCAGAGTGGAGTGGAGATCTTCTCGATTCAAACGAGCTAATAGTAACTCTAAGACTACGCGCACCTAACTTGGTAATCTCTGAAGTCTCGGTATCATCTACAACTAACGAAGTAGACAAGACAATCCCGGTTAGAGTTGTTCTACAAAATACTGGAAACGTTCATGCAACAAACATAGAAGTAATTCTCTGTGAGTTTAGTGATTACGATGACGAAATGGCAAAAGAAATCAAGAAGAATGGTTGCCCTGAAGATTCAATTGTAATGCGCCAAACCGTTGGTGCTCTACTTGCGCCTGATGCAAGTGAGGATGCTCAGGAGATTGAATTGTACTTGCTATACCCTGTATCTGCAGGGTCATATGACGTAGTAGTCGTAGTAGATCCAAGTAACACAATCGTTGAAGTTAGTGAATCCGATAACATCCGTGTTGTCAGTGATGAATTATCAAGCGATTCTCCGTTCCTTGATGTCGCTGGTGAAATAATTAGCAACTGGGCACTACCGTTCGGTGTATTGCTTCTAACGTTCTCTCTATTCGGAGTCCTGTACCTAGTAGGTCGTGGACGCCGTGCAGAAGTTAACAATAGGCTTGCAGAGCAAAGCAGTCTGATTTCAGTGCTAGAAGATGAAAGCTGAGAACAATAATTTGGTATCGGCCCTACTGATTTTCAGCGGGGTCGATGCCGAGTGCTGCCCACCAAGGCAGCTCTATTGTTTGAGACGCGGCGATGAATTGACCAGAACGATCCGCTAGTTGTCTTACGACACGTGAACGGACTTCGTCCATCAATCTCTCACTAGCCTCTGCTCCTAGTTGTAATTCTCGCGTGAACTCCTTGAAATTGAAATTAGATCTTGGTGATTCGAGGATATTGTGAACCATTAATCTCTGTTCATACGATTCAAAATCAGAATCTACTGTGGTTGATACACGCTGTTTGATTTGTTGGTGGAGGGCAATAAGAGCATCGCGCTCAGAATCTAATCGTTCAATAGCTTCAGAAATTGCAGATAAATGATGAGCACCCTCGCCAACACCAATTTTCTTCCTTCCACTGACCATCTCAGCAACCTTGACCACTTCACCCTTCAAACTGTTTGAAAGTTTCAATGGTCCACCAGCGGGCAGTGTTCTTTGGCTACATTTGAATAAATCTGGACCTAGATCTATACGGATAGAAATTGCCTGTTGTACCGAATAAATATTTTTTGGAGGCCCACCTTTACTGCTTGCAGCCTTCATTTTAACAACGAATCCAGCACCTTCCAATAATTTCAGGTGCTTCATGACAGCTTGCTGAGATATACCGATTTGATCTGATAGTTGTAGCGGATAATGTGGCTCCCTAACCAATCTCTCTAGAATGGCCCTACGGGCCTTATTCTGTAGGATAGCGAGGGCCTCGTCGAGGTTAGCCATAACTTCACAACCATTGGTTACCTACCAACGCTTACCTATGAACCCGTCGCAATAGGGCTCAAGCCTCATCCCAATTCTTCCAGGATTCATCAGTAGGCGGGTTTTCTGCGGTATACGAACTAGCCTTATTGATGGAGCCCCCAACCTTTTTTTGTGTATTTGTACGAACCCGTGTGTCTACGTTTGCAAACGGACTAGGAACGTCTTTTGCAACATCTTCTTCAACAGGCATTTCGCCTCTGACTAATTGGTAAAGTTGGTCTGTAGTCAGCATTTCTTGATTCATTCTAGGATCATTCTCTAATGGCATTACCGATGCATTAGGGTTCTGAATTAGTTGAACAGCGGCTTCTTTACCTCTGTTTATGGAAATTAATATCCAGCCTAACGGGATTAGAATAAACCCGGTCAAACACAACCCTCCAGGTATCATCATCGCCCTAAGGAGTTCAGTTGAGGTGGTATCTCCGTTGGTGAATAGTAGCAGACTCTGACATTCTCCTTCAGGTTCACACTCTATTGTGACTAATATTTCAGATTCTTCTTCAATATACAATTTAGATATGACGTCGTAATCGTCACTCCATTGATAATCGGTTCTACAATCATCATCAACCTCTTCGCCTGCGCCATCACCATCGATGTAGTTGAAAGTAACATCATAGTCACTGCTACTGTCCTCTACATTGACTACCCAACAACCTTCTTCCAATTCCAAAGTGTTGACTTCTCCAATTTCAGCAGTATGTTCTGAAGTTTCCGCAGGATCGTAAAAACTGGTCAGATGATCAGTCATGAATATGGTAGTAACAAATCCACAAACAGCCAATACGAAACCTGCAATCAAAATCCGCTTCGGCCAGGGCGAAGTGGTTTGAGCAGGCTGCATAACTACACCTAAACGGGTCTTCACCTTCAACCAAACGGCTTCATGCTAGGCCCATTTCTTCCAATTTTTCTGGAAGATATGTATCTGTTACGAAATCTAGGCCGTATTTTGCTAGAGACTGCTGCTCAGCCTTCTTGCCAATTTCAAGCATCATATTGATCTGATCTTGCCACCAACCATCTGCAAATCGCGGATCGGTTAACTCAGCATTCAGTGCTTCTATGTCTTTCTTTGAAAGGTCATCTGAAGGTAAATCGTATGCCAATATGTCATCAGAAGTTATTCCGAGATAACTAGCAGACGGGGTTGCAAGATATTCAGAGATATGCGCAGTCTTAATCGCACCATAGGCGATAGATGCGAAAATTCTGAAGGACCACGGATCACCGTCGAGGAATACTACTACAGGTAAATCCCACTCTTCATTCATACGCTTAATTATTCGGCGCGTAGAACGGGCAGGTTGCCCTTTAAGATGGATTAAACCACAATCATATTCTTCATCGAACCCGTTTTCAACTAACCTATCGAACATACCACCAGTCTCGATAGCCATTAGGAATTTGACATCATGTTCTTTGAGCTGAATCTTTTCGATTTCTACATTGTAAGGAAGGCCATATCCCGAGTCACCAACATCATCTCTAGCATTAATTGTCATCCATTGACCCCTTCGGTTCAGTTCATTGAGTGTTACATTCCCAATCATTCTAGCGCCGTCTTCTTCAGGCCTTAGTTTGAAATCTTCTCTCAAACAAGATGTAACAACTTCAAGATCCTCTGCTAGATTGTTAGATTCGTTTTGACCACCGAATTTACCTAATCCCCATCCTTCTGAAATGTAATACATTTCTCTCAGAGTAGACGATTTTCCAGCCTCAATCATTTCTTCAATAAATTCAACTACGTGCAGTGCACGAAGTAGGTTCTTCGCTGAACCAAGACTAGTAGCGTCACGTGTAGACCTCTTCTTTCCATATTTGTAAACGCCCAATTTTTTATCAAAACCGATGTTATTTTTGGTCCTAACAGGTAATGTCATTGTAGGCGGTTCCCCTTTCACTATTCGGTCATACATTTCTTCGACCACTAAATGTAGCCTTGCCTTTGTCAATTCAGGATCATTCACTCGTGCCATCAGACATCACCTCCAAAGAGAGTAGTTTGTGCAGAATCACCTTCAACCACACCCGGTTCAAACGATGATTCAGAATCTGTTTCGCTTTCGACGTTAGTCTCTTCAGATTGCGTGAGAACCTCTTCCTGCCTTCGGATTTCCACTAGCATCTTCTCATCAAGCTTTGTAGCGCCAATGACATCCTGGCTACCTCTGAAGAATACTTCAGTTTCCGTCCAGTCTCCTTTCTCTAAGCCAGAAAGCGAGTACTCAAGCACCGCTTGTTCTCCCGGCTCTAATGTTTCAATCTTCCAACCCCAGATACCCGTGGCCTCTTTTCGACCACCGCGCTCATTCTCTACGATATCAGCGCCAGATTTCTCAGGCCAATTTACAAGCAAAGAGTAACTCCTGGCTCTTGTTGTATAATTGAATAATGTGACAGAGACATCAGTCTGCTTGGTTTCTTTATTCCAAATCGTAGTTTCGTTACATATTACTGCACTCATAATCTTGGTAATCGAGCCAGCTAAATCTGGAACCGGGCGTTCTAGAATTGCTGCAGACTTCGCAGCGATCGCCGGCAGGATATCGTTGATGAGTTCGAATTTCTCCCTGGTCTTCGCCATTTTCTTCTTTTTCTCAAGGTGCTTTCTCAACCCGCGCCCCATCTCTAGCATTGCTTTACGAGTTTCTTCGAATACGAATTCATTGTCCGATAACGCTTCTTTTGCTTCAGAAGTAAATTGTACATTTGTGCTGGCTAAGTGTACTAGGACTGCAGCCGGCCCCTTTGGAACACCTTTTCCGCCGGCCTGCTCCAAACCGTATTGCCTCCAATCGACACTCTCGATGGCTTTGGTCAGTAAACAGCCACCTTGCTGGTACATTAGCGGAACGCGATTTGCGAACCTCAAGACTTCGACGTGCTTGTCTGCAGACATGCCTTCGCCAAAAATCAGGCCAACTTCGACTTGGAATGGATTTCCATGACTGACAGTGGGGGCTCGAGTCATTGTTGCGATGAACTTTGAATCGATTGTTTTTGAAAGCCCCTTTTTGATTAACATTTCTTCAATTGGAGAAAGACAATTCGTTGGAGGGCTAAGCAATTTGATTACTTTACCACCAATCGTCCTTTCTCCTTGGAATGCTTCTAAGAGCGCTCTAACATCATCAGGCTTCATCGACTTAGGTTTGGTACTAACCGACAATTCAGCCGCTTCACACAATTCTTTAGCCGCCCTCATTGAAACTCCAGAGAAGTTCTGGCGTAGGAATACGGATATTCTGGAGTCCGAGGTTTCTCTACACATTCTCTGTAGTTGCCCTAACTCAATACCGTGCGGATGCGGCTTGATAGCATCAACCTTTGTCGGCAGGCGTTCAGTGACCCTTGGCCAATGGAATCTCTCGCCATCAGGATCTACGAACGTTATTTCTGCATGAGGGTTAACAATACTCGTCATTCTGAGGTATTGGAACACAGACTGACGTCCGCGTTGGTATTTGGCTTTCATTCTAGTAGTAACTCGAACACCATGTTCCTTCAGACTCATGTCTTCTCTTTCCCATATAATACGGGTTTGTTCGCTTTTTACAGCCTTATTCTTACGTGTGTCTAAGCCAATATTGACACTAACTGCAGTGGGCTCTCCTGAGATTTTTGAAAGAACGTGAGTCGGTTTTCCAGTTGTCAACTGTGAGTACATTACCACCCCAGTAATACCAATTCCTTGCTGCCCGCGACTTTGTCGTATCGCGTGGAATCTCGAACCGAATAATAGTTGACCGAACACCTTCTCAATACTTTTCTGAGGGATTCCAGGGCCATTGTCTTCAGTCTGTAATTCTAAAATATCTTTCTTGACATCTATTTTGGTAATTTTTACAATAATCTCGGGAAGAATCCTTGCTTCTTCACAAGCATCTAATGAATTGTCGACAGCTTCCTTAACAGCAGTGATTATCGAACGTGGCAAAGAGTCGAAACCAAGGAAGTGTTTATTCTTCTCAAAAAATTCAGAAATCGCAATCTGTTTCTGGTTACTTGCCATCTTGTCTGCAATTCCTGCCATACGATCCACTCCACCCAGGGTCCTCCTTCGTCCTAATGACGTTGGGCCTTGAGCGACCTAACCCCAGCGCCCGGGGTTCTTGAATCATGGCGTTCATTCTTGAGTTTCCAACGCAATATGGGACAGAGTGATTTTACGCAGGTATGCAATTATCCAAACTGTTAGGATTATCGAGGCGACAATCGCAGTCCAATATGTCCAGTCCCTTCCTTCATCCATGGCCACTGACAAGTCTGCCGCTTTAGAACCCCAATATGCATACAGTGCCCCAGGAACAATCATACCTGCATTACCCAGGAGGTAATCTCTCCAAGTAACATCTGTTAGTCCATACCCATAATTGAGGACAGGGTATGGAATTACCAAACTGACTCTAGTGAGGAATACACATCTCAAACCATCCTCACTAACTGCTTTTTTCATTGCTCGCAGAGTTGGCTTTTCACTTAATTTAGAATCTACAAACCCGTACAGGTATTTTTTGGTGAGCCAGAAAGGGAGTATTGCTCCAAGGCAAGCTCCGATAAATGCAATCGCCCATCCTCCCCAGAACCCAAATAAAACCCCTGAAATAAATTTATGCAAACTTGCAGGGGCGATTAATAGTGCTAGAATAACATACAGTAGTAGCCACGCGGCGATACCCAGCAATCCATTTTCGGGAAACCAAGTCGCCTTTTCGATTAGTGGGGCTAACAAAGTCTGAGTCAGGTATATCGTAAACGCAAT
>JAACDL010000173.1 GCA_009936765.1 Methanobacteriota archaeon | reverse complement strand
GATCGAGGCATCGGTATCTTCGAGTTTGAATTTTACATAGACCGATGGTTCTTCGACTTCCTTGTATCCTAGAGCAACTTCGTGACTAGAGTAAGATGTTCCAGTTTGTGGACAGTAAGGCAGAACCTTGTATCCTCTATACAATAGTCCCTTTTCGAACATTTTCTTTAGGGCCCACCAGCATGATTCGATGTAAGTATTCTCCAGAGTGACATATGGATTATCAAGATCGCACCAATATGCCATGCGCTCAGTCATTTCACGCCATGCAGCCTCATAAGTCCAAACAGATTCACGGCATTCTTTGTTGAATTCCTCCATTCCAAAAGCTTCAATCGCTTCATTACTCATCAAATCTAATCTCTTCTGAACTTCAATTTCGACAGGCAGTCCGTGGGTGTCCCATCCGCCCTTCCTTTCGACAAAGTTTCCCTGCATTGTTTTCCATCGGCATACTAAGTCCTTGTATGTTCGAGCAACAACATGGTGTATTCCTGGTTTACCGTTAGCGGTAGGAGGTCCTTCTAAGAAAATGAAAGGCTCTCCCTCAGAGCGGTTTTCTACACTGACTTCGAATAATTTCTCATCCTGCCAAGTAGAAAGTAGACCGGTTTCCAATGCAACTGAATCCAGTTCGCTGGTAGTCCTAGGGCTGGCCATGGGGCATGCGAGATGCCAACATGTCTTCAAACAGTCGTTCAAATATTTATGATAAAACCATCATAAACCGAGAAAAAGTTGATTTCCAGAAGGGGTTGCTTTGAATTACATTGAGTTCATCCAGTGAACACATGGCGGGCCCAAACCGGAGTGTCAAAGCGTTCGCGCTTAGTATTCTGTTCATACTTTCAGGACCTTTATCTCAGTTTATGATGGCAAATGATTCCATCCCTGAGTTAGAATTAAGCGATGACTTTTCACAAAGATCTACAGGTATTACTGAAGTTACAATTGCAGGTCCTAATGGCAACGGAGTCGGGCCTTCATTAACGATGAATCCTGACCATGCACTACAAACAATTTCCTTTTCAGTCGCAGCAGGTGATGAAGTTAGAGAGACGGGATTTAATTGGTCTGATTGGAATGAACCAGGTTTTTCTAAACTAGGTTTGGTCGAGGAAGATGATGGTTCTCTTATCCTCGGGTTCCAAGGAATTACTTGGGATTTCGATCAAGGTAAAAACGGCTGGACATCCTCAAACTCTAATTTTGGACAGAGAAACTCAGCTACAACTTGTGGAATGAGTGGAGGAAACGGTGCATCTTGGTGGACCAGGGGTGGAGCAGTATCTATTACAAGCCCGCAAGTAAACTTAGCTGGGCATCAAGGACTTGCGGTTCAAGCATGGGTAAAGCAAGGAACATACCAGTGTGGAGAAGAACCAGATACAAATGAGAATTTTTATCTTGAATACAAGAATTCAAACAACGGTTGGAGTCAGATTCAATACTTGCCTGGTTCGACAACAGGTGGTACCGTAACAAACGTAAATTACAAGTTACCTTCTAATGCATATCACCAGGATTTCCAAATTAGGGCAAGACAAAACTCCGGTTCAGGCTCATGTTGCGATTATTGGTTCTTTGATGACATAATTATTCCAGGTACAACTGGAGCTAATTTGACCTCGCCTACTTTTGGATGGTCTTCTAATTCGATGGAGATAATCGATGAGGGAAGATATCCTCCTATGCTGATCGATGCAACAATACCGTCAGGAGCTTTCCTAAATTGGACTGTAATCGATGGAGACACAAATAATCCAATTCCGGGATTAGTTAATCGCGTAGGGAAGTTAGTCGACCTTTCTGCAGTTGATTGGAAAACTCACAAGTCCTTGAAAATAAACCTTCACTTTGCTTCCAGTGAATCAGGGGAATCGCCTCGTTTATACGGAATCTCAGGAGGGGGGGAAATCCATGATTCATTCAAATCGGACCCCGAAGATTCAGGATGGGATCTTGATAATTCAACTTGGGACTCATCCGGCTTCTCAATTAGTGGCGATTCAACATCAACATTGGTATCTCCCGAATTCGATATTGATTTACCGTTTACTTCTTTCAAATTTGACTCTGCAATCGAAGGCGATGTTACAACTTATGTGTCACTCGATAGAGGTAATTGGTCAGAATTTAATTCCAGTTCACAAAGGTTTGACTTGGAACGCCCATCTTCGGTTATACAATTCAAAGTTGAAGGTTTGAATGGAGTCTGGTCACTGAATAATCTAAGATTACAATTGTATCCTAGTGAATCGGTTGTATCTCCTAGGATGGACATTGATGGCGATGGAATATTTGAATGGGGCGTGACTGGTCAAGGGATTGGCTCATGGGGTAATCAAGATGTATTCATTGACGGAAATATAAGTTCAACATTCGAGATTGGTTTCAACCCAACATCATGGCATTATCTTCTTATCCCTAGAAATGCAAAATCTTTCGAAGTATCGGTCGATGATGTTGGAGCAGTTGGCTTAGGAGTGCAAACAATTGCTCTTTGGGTTGGCAATACGATGATCGCTCAGACGGGAGGAAATGGGTATGTCGATGGTTTACGTCTTAGTTTGAACGAATCAGAGTTGGACGTTCTTAATTTTGAAACTAACAATAAAGGGCCTACTGAAAGTATGGGGGGGACCGATTTTATTTACAGTAAAATCGAATTAATTTCTGATGCTGGTACGCACAGATTAGGTGGTTTAACAATAACCTACGACGCCGAAGAAACAGTGATTGCTACCGGCATTGATGAAATTGTGTTATCGCTTAACAGGGCAAGGTTAGATCAATCTAAGGCAACAAATTTACCTCTTACTTTCAAGGCAGACTCCTCTTGTACTCTCGAAGTTAGCATCCTTTCTTCAACATCTTCGGGGGATGTTACGATGGGGCCCCTCTCGTGGCTAAATAATTCTGAAACTCTTACTCCTTCTCATAAATGGCGAGAAATGACTACTCGTGCTCAAGTGCATGCATCATCTCCTCACCGTTTGATAATGAACATGTATTCTGATGATAGCCAAGCTATGTGGTTTATCCCACTCAACTTTGGTAATACGGTATCAGTTGGCAATCATGATTCTCTAATCTTATCTGATGAAGGTTTGTTACACAATATTTCTCAAGACATTCATGATTTGACTACTAGTTTTAGGACCTCACAATCATTTGAGGACCAAGAATATTTGCGGCTTGAGACTCGTGTTGAACTTGCTAATGGTGTGATTTCAATGCCTGCAATAGAAACATGGTCTAGTCCTGCAATCGACAATGATATGCAAATTGAATCCATGGAGATATTCACCGACCGAGGATTAGTCGCTTCAGATTCGACATACCTAATGGCTGAAGATAATTTGACCTTCAACATTGATATTGGTTTCGAAGATGGTGATGATGATGACAAGCCTTACGCAGGAGAATTTGAATTACAATTGTTTAGAAACAATGAGTTGATTGCCAACTCCACTGAATATGACGGGGATTTTTGGATTGTAGAGTCAATAGCACCTTTCACTAGTGGAAATGTGTCTTATGAAGCGATATTGACTCCGCTTACAGGTGGAGGTTCAGGAGATACAATGTCGATTAACCGAACGTTCATTATTGATCCATTAGCTCCTGTAGTAACAGGTGCAAATATTCGATTCTATGATCATCTTCAATCCTCTACCAATCAGCAAATCATAGTCAACATCACCGACCAACCTGTAATTCCTTCAGAAATTACTTTGATGCTATGGACTGAATGGGCGAATGACCTAGACGGGAATGGCTGGCCTAGCGAAGGAGAGTATGTTCCTCGGCCTTTGACTCCGCCTAGCGACCTCGAAGTAACGTACGGCTCTTATCAAACTACAATTGATGATTCATCAGGCTATCCTGGTGAAAAAGTAGCAGGCTATGTCACAGGTGCTGGCCAATCTGGATACGAAATTGTAGAAGGTGGTTCAGACCTGGTTGATGACCATTTGTTCATGTACCAGATTTTGAATGATGGTTCTCCACTAATCGATGGCGATGGATTTGAATGGGTCGGTGAAAGGAGAGCATGGCTACATCCTGGTCAATCCTATGGCCTGAATATTTCTTTTACAGAATTGAATGGAGTTTCAGATGTCGAACAAATTAAGGTATCACTTGCAGACAATATCGCTAGTGATAAGTTGACAATTATATGGGATTCAGGGGTGAGGAATTGTGTTAGTGAATCACACCATCTAGTAATCTCTTCATGTAAGGTTGTTAATTCAAATGGCAATACACCGAACCCTTACGAACAGGATTTAGCGCTCTACTTAGAGTTCATACCTCAATGGACATTACCAGATTTAGGAGATATTAGGAGGGAACCTGTGGTGCTGATGACAGACCGTTCAGGGAACCTAGACTCAGTAGCATTCCCACAGAACCGATGGAGATTTTCAACTGAGATGATGATTCCGAGTAATTTGTCGCTATGGGTTGAAAACGGTGCACTGACCGAAGATGGTGCTAGGGTATCTCCTGGTTCATCGATGGAATTATCAGGAGATATCATGTTCTCCCAGAGTCTAGATCGGCCACAATTCGAATGCGATGTCGAAGTGCGGATAGACGGAATCAAAACAATGGCTTCATCTTCTGAAGGCTTATTCACTGCTCAGGTGAAAGCTCCAGTGGAATCAGGTCAACATGCAATGACTTGGAAGGTGGGCTGCATGCCTGAGCAAGGCATTGACACAACCAGTCAGTTCGATGCAGTAAAGTGGATTTTAGTCGACTCTGTTGGGCCTCAAGTTATCGAATTCTCTTCTCCAAGGCAATCATCAATTTTAGAACTCGAATCTCATGAAGTTAGAGTAATAATTTCAGAGAACTATGGAATCGATGCAAGTTCAGTGGAAATGTATTGGTGGATTACTGCTAGTAGTACTAATGATAAGATTGCTTCTGGAAACCAGATGATGACATTAGATGGTGAAGAAAACGAAGGATTACGCCTAGAGTTTGTAGGTTCTGTAGATTTATCTGGAGTCTCAACAGAGTATTTGCAAGAACAAGTAGTTCTGAAAATGAGGTTCGAAGGCAGAGACATCGCTGGTAACCAGTTTGAGACCACTCGTAACAATGATAATTATCCTGCAGGGCTATGGAGTCTAATCCATTACACTCCAGACTTCAAATTTGAACAGAGTGGAATTGAATTATCAAAATCTAGTCTCGAAGTAGATGAACCTACGATTGTTCAAATCCATGTAAGGAACGATGGAATGCTTTCTGGTGATGCTAATCTACTAGTGGAAATTGTAGATTTAAACGGTGCTAGGTCACAACTTGCAAGAACTTCATTATCCGTTGATGCCAATTCAGTTTCGACCTTAGTTGTTGATTGGAAACCGACATCTCCTGGCATTCAGAGAGTTGAAGTAACAATTGGTGAAGATACAGATAAGTCTGAATTCATAGATGTGAAAAAGACCCAAGAAAAGTCATTTTTACAAGATTCAATAGGTTCTACAAGTCCTTGGATCTTGGGTATGACTTTGACTATGGTTTGTGTTAGTCTACTGGTTATCCTGGCTTGGATGCGACTTGCAACATTGAATAATGGCGACTCAGATTTGGAATGGGAGTATGAAGACGAAGAGGAAGACGATGAATCCGAGGATTCGGACTAATGCAAAAGCATAGGAACTAATCTTCTTTGGAGTCAGATAGAGGGAGAGGCATGGCATCGAAAATCGCTTTGTTACAAGTCAATCCCATAGTTGGAGATATCAGCGGGAATGCTGCCAAAGTCTGTGAATTTTCGAAACAGGCATCAAATGCAGGTGCAAGCCTAGCGGTTACTACTGAACTTGCAATAAGCGGATATCCACCTAGAGATCTCCTTCTTCAACCGGATTTCATTAGAGCATGTCATGACACTGCTAGCACCCTTGAATCGGTAATTCCGATTTTAGTTGGGACTCCTGTGCCTTCTGTAGGTGAGCGTTCTCTTCCCGGCAACGGGGTTGTTAGGGCTGGAGATTCAGTTAGAGAAGTTACTAGGAAGCAATTATTGCCTACTTACGATGTATTCGATGAAGCTAGATACTTTGAATCTGGAAAAGGCCCAGGTATCGCTAGAACGATTGCTGGATTAGACATCGGAGTTACAATTTGTGAAGATGCGTGGCAACATTGCGGTGCTACTCCTAATGATTATGACAGTGATCCAATACTCCATATTGTTGAATGGGGAAGGCAAGGAGTTGTTCTAGATGCTACTGTAAATCTCTCAGCCTCTCCTTACCATGCAGATAAATCCAGTATCAGAGTCGAAGTTGCAAGAAGCGCAGCGGCTTCTCTAAATCATCCGTTCTTACTCGCAAACCAAGTTGGGGCTAACGATGATCTACTATTCGATGGACGCTCAATCATAGCTTGGCCAGACGGTACTGCCGTAGTTGCTCCAAGTTGGACAGAAGGGGTTCTAGTTGCTGATTTATTATCTCCTGATGCCTGTGAATGGCTTGGTGATGGTGATGTCACAATTCTTTCACCAGGTGAAGAATTGACATCTGGTGATGATGATTTACTAGATGCTGTGATTATCGGATTATCTGATTATTGCAGAAAGAGTGGCATCTCTAAAATCGTTTTAGGCCTTTCAGGAGGAATCGATTCTGCACTGGCTGCATGTGTTGCAAGTGCAGCAGTTGGTGCTGAGAACGTTACGGCAATCTCCATGCCTTCTCGTCATTCTAGTCAACATAGTATCGATGATGCCAAGGCAACAGCTGAAGCATTAGGGATTAATTTTTCAATTCAGCCAATTTCAGATTTACATTCTTCTGCTGAATCCGCATTAAAGGAAACCTTGGCTAATGGTAATCCCGTGGCAGCAGAGAACTTGCAAGCTAGGCTTCGTGGTTTGATTGTAATGGCACACGCTAATGCAAACGGAGCAATGGCTATTGCCACAGGTAACAAGTCAGAACTCGGACAAGGATATTGCACATTGTATGGCGATATGGCAGGCGGTTATGCACCGCTGGGTGATTTGTACAAAATGGAGGTATATGCTCTTGCTAGAGAGTACAATCAAAGATTAGGTAAAGATGCAGTGAATGAATCAACACTGACTAAACCACCTAGTGCTGAACTTGCACCCGATCAAAAAGACGAAGACAGTCTCCCTCCGTATCCGGTTTTAGATGAGATTCTACGTTTGCATATTGAGGATGGATTAGATGCGACTGAGATAATTGGTCAAGGTCATGATAGCATGGTTGTCAAGGAAGTCCTAACTCGTCTAGCAAGAAACGAGCACAAGAGGTGGCAAATGCCTCCTGCTCCAAGGGTGTCAAAAAGAGCATTTGGTCAAGGTTGGAGGCAACCATTGGCTGCCCGGCATGATTGGCGTTAACTAAGGATAATCCATTGATTATCCAATTCTCCATGAGACCAGCCATACATTTCTAATCCATATGTTGCTGAATCCGCGATGAAGAATACCATGTCCTTTGTAATCCACATCTGACCATGATTGCCAGATTCTAAATCGCCCTGAGCATGGTCCCAAAGCAATTCCAATCCTGAACTTGTGACAAGATGCAACTCTCCACCTTCTACAGGGTCGTTGACCAAAGTGAGCAGATTATTTCCAACAATAGAAAGGTGAGACGGATAAGACGATTCCATCCCGGTAGCGTAATCGGTATGTAGCCATGCAGAGATGCCATCTGTTGCACATAACTCATAGCCGTAAGCAGGAACTCCACAGTCGAACCAAAAAATACCACCATAAGCAATGAATCCAGTATTTTCTCCGACCTCTTGAATTGTTGAGTTTAGTTCGACCAAACTCGAATTACTTGGAATGAATGCCATCAATTCACCGGAATCGAAAACAATTCTTTCACCGACGAGGGTTGGGGGAATATTGACTCCTGGGTTTCCTTGAAGCGTAGTAGTCATCTGTTCCAAAGTTGTTCCATCACTACGATGTAATTGCGGCCCGAGTGAGTCGCTAGTTGCGATAAACCAGTAATATCCGTCAGCATAAATGGCAACTGAATTGATTTCAGCATTGAATAGTCCTCCGTTAACCGAAATGCTAGATCCTGAATTGAATATTAGTGCACCATTCACCGATGTTATGTTTGAAAATGTTCCATCAGTCCAAGCTTCAGATTCTCCAAAGATTCCCAGACCGTCTTGATAATTTAGAATCAACTCTTCACCATGCCTTAGAATCCCACCTCCAAGATTAATCCCTCCGCTCAAGTTTGTCTCTTTCCAAGTAGAGTGGCCGTCAGTAGACCACAATTGTACGCCAGTGCCATCCTCTGCATCAAACCAAATCCTGTTTTGGTGTTCGATGAAACCTAGTGTCTTACCCGGGGAGAAGTCGACGGAAGGGGAAATTTGCTGTACCTCGTCATTGTCCATTTTGAATAGTAAACATTTGTCGGTATTGAATGCTGCAAATATGAATAGTTCTTGATTGCTATATCCTCCATTACATGCTGTGGAGAATGAATCACCAGAATTTGGTTGTATGTCACTCAGTCTCCCACTTGTCAAATCTTGAAAGCATATTTTAATTTGCGAGTCAACATTTTGTGAACTGGAAT